>PXES01000390.1 GCA_003564655.1 Paracoccaceae bacterium | reverse complement strand
CACGACCACCATACGCTGAGCGTCACCACCAGCCATGTGCATCTCGACCACGATACCTGCCTCGAGACCGCCATCCTGCGCGGCCCCGTGGCGGCGCTGCGCGCCTATGCTGATGGAGTGCTGAGCCAGCGCGGCGTGACGCATGGCAGCCTGTTCCTGATCCCGGTCGAGACGCGGCGCGATGCGCATGCCCATGGGCAAGAGGCGCGCGCGCATGATCATCTGCATGTGCGCGAGCGATTCTGAGCCGCGCTGCGCCGGGCACGCGGGGCGCGAATGGCGATGCCGTGGCCGCGTCCCGGAGGACGGTACAAGACCGCGCCGCCATTGCGGTCGCGCCGCCGCGCAAGGCCGAGAGGCAGGGAAGGGATCCGCGCAAAGCGGCGCAGGGGCAGGCGCGCGCCTGCATGGCAGCAGCAACCGCGCCGAAAGGCACGCGTCTCGCGCTTGGGCACGGATCCGCCGGGCACTCCGGCATGATCGCGCCGAGGCGCGAGGGTGCCGGACCGGCGCTGCGTTGCCCGGCGACCTGTCTTCCCATGCCCAGTGGCGGCGCCATGTCGCGTGGCCTCGCTTGCGCTGCCGGGGAACCGGCCGCGCGGCGGGGGCTGACCCCTTTCGGGGACGGATCGCGCAGGGGCGCGCCTCGGGCGCTCTGGTGCGGGACTCCTGCGGCCCGCCGGGCGGACCAGCGCAGGGCGCGCCCGCGTCCTGTCTGTCCCGTCGCTGTCAGGCGTCCGGCGGCCCGCGCTGATTGCCTCCGCCTGACCCTCGGTGCGCGATAGCGGTTGGCGCGCCCCCTTTGATAGCGCCGGGACCGCGCCCTGTGGTCGCGCGTCCCGCCCGATAGCGGCGCGATAGGGCGCCAGCGCCCCCCAGTCCGTCGCTACTGCGATCGGTGTTGATGCCGCAGCGCACGGGATCGCGCCAGCGGTCCCGGTGCCGCGTCGGCGCCGCGCGCCCGCCTATGCGGGCCCGGCAGCGACGACAGCCCGCGCCAGCCGGCACCAGCGCTCGAGCTCGATCTCCTCGGCGCGGGCGGTGGGCGGGATGCCCGCATCCGCGAGCAGCGCCTCGATCCGCGGATGCTGGCCGCGCAGCGCGGCGCGCAGCATCTTGCGGCGCTGGTTGAAACCCGCCGCCACCAGCCGCGCAAGCACTCCAGCATCGGCGGGAAAGCGCGGTTCGGCGCGGCGGGTGATATGCACCACTGCCGAGGCGACCTTGGGCGGGGGCGTGAACGCCTCGGGCGGCAGCGTCAGCACGATGCGCGCTTCGGCCCGCCATTGCACCATCAGGGCAAGCCGCCCGTAAGCCTTGCTGCCCGGCTGCGCGACGATGCGCTCTGCGACCTCGCGCTGGAACATCAGCGTCAGGCTCTCCCAGAAGGGCGGCCAGTCGGGCGGGGTCATCCAGCGGATCAGCAGTTCGGTGCCGATATTGTAGGGCAGATTGGCCACCACCCGGATCGGCGGGGTCAGATGCGCCAGCGGATCGACCGCCAGCGCATCGCCGCCGATCACCTGCAACCGCCCCGGCCAGGCGCGCGCGATCTCGGCCAGTGCGGGCAGGCAGCGCGGGTCCTTCTCGATGGCGAGCACATGGCGCGCCCCCTCGGCCAGCAGCCCGCGCGTCAGCCCGCCGGGGCCGGGGCCGATCTCGAGGATATCCGCCGCGCTGAGGTCGCCTGCCGCGCGGGCGATGCGGGCGGTCAGGTTCAGATCCAGCAGAAAGTTCTGGCCGAACTGCTTCTTCGCGCGCAGATCGTGGCGGCGGATCACCTCGCGCAGCGGCGGCAGGTCGTCGATCATGGACGCACTCCTTGGTGGCGGCGGGCACTCATCGGCCAAGCTGCGCCACATGGCGCGGCGGGCGTCAAGGGGGCAGGGCAATGTCAGCCCGCCATCGACAGCCAGCCTCTGGCCCGTGAGAGAGGGCCGAGGCGCAGGCGAGACGCTGGTCTCAGAATTGTCCCTGCGTTTCCGCTCGGCGCGGTGGGCGCGTCGCCGCATCCGGGAAAGCCGGGACAAAGCGCCCTCGGGGCGTGCGGGGTGGGTGGGTGGGCACGGCCCGAGGGCGTTCTGGAACGACGCGCGCGCGGGCCAAGGCTGTGCACGTCGCGCGGTCGCGTCGGGGCTCAGCCGGGCAGGGGGCGGGCCTCGATCACGACGAAAGCCTGTGCCCAGGGCGCGTCATCGGTCAGGCTGACATGGATCACGGCCTCGAACCCCGCGGGCGTCATCGCCGCCAGCCGGTCGGCCGCCCAGCCCGACACATGCATCACCGGCTGCCCCCCGGGCCGGTTCGTCACCCACATGTCGCGCCAGGAAATCCCCATCGCAAGGCCCGTGCCCAGCGCCTTCGAGCATGCTTCTTTCGCGGCCCAGCGCTTGGCATAGGTGGCCGGGTCGCCGCCGCGCCGCGCGGCGCGGGCGCGCTCTTCCTCGGTGAAGACGCGCTGGCGGAAGCGGTCACCGAAGCGCGCCAGCGTGCCCGCGATCCGGTCGATATTGGCCAGATCGGTGCCGATGCCCAGAATCATGGCGCGTCACAGCCGTGCGAGGTTCATCTGCCGGCGCATCTCGCGGATCGCTGCCTCCAGCCCCACGAACACGGCCTCGCCGATCAGGAAATGGCCGATGTTCAGCTCGACCAGTTCCGGGATCGCGGCGATGGGGCCGACATTGGCGAAGTTCAGCCCGTGCCCGGCATGGACCTCGAGGCCCAGCTCCTGCGCAAGCGCCGCGGCGGCGAACAGCTTGCGCAGCTCGGTGTCGCGCGCGGCGTCATCACCTGCTGCGCAAAACTCGGCATAGGCGCCGACATGCAGCTCGACTACCTGCGCCCCCACCCGGGCCGACGCCTCGACCTGCGCTTCATCCGGCGCGATGAACAGCGAGACCCGCGCGCCCGCCGCGCGGAGCGGCGTGATATAGTCGCGCAGCCGGTTGGCATCCGCAGCGACGTTCAGCCCGCCCTCGGTCGTGCGCTCCTCGCGCCGCTCGGGGCCCAGACAGACGGCATGGGGCCGATGGGCGAGGGCGATGGCCTGCATCTCCTGGGTGGCGGCCATCTCGAGGTTGATCGGAATCTGCACTGCATCCATCACGGCGGGCAGATCGGCGTCGCGGATATGGCGGCGATCCTCGCGCAGATGGAGCGTGATTCCGTCCGCGCCAGCGCTCTGCGCCAGCATCGCGGCGCGCGCCGGGTCGGGATCGGCCCCGCCGCGCGCATTGCGCAGCGTCGCCACATGATCGATATTTACGCCAAGGCGCAGATGCGTGGTTTCGCGTGTCACCCCGTCCCCTCCATTCACCCGCTGCAACATACCCTGCGCACGGCAAAACTCAATGCCGCACTCTCAGCCGCGCGGGTCTTTCCGGCGGGCCTGCGCGAAGCGTTCCTGCAGCCGTTTCATCCGCAGCGCGCGATAGGCGCGGATCACGGGCAGCGACAGCAGATAGGCGGGCACTGCGCAGATCACCCCGATGATCAGCCCGCCCAGCATGTAGGGCAGGAAGATGTCGCCGCCGAATTTCACCAGCATGTCCCAGCGAAATGGACCGGCGGTGAAGATCGCCAGCAGGTTGCGGCCCAGTTCCGCCCAGATGGCGCCAAAGGCGCTCATCACTTCGGACACCTTCTGCGCATGGCCGCGCCCCAGCATCAGCGACCCCAGCTCCATCGCGCTGTAGGCGATGATCGGAAATGTGAACGGATTGCCGAAGAACGTCGCCAGCAGCGAGGCAAAGATGTTGCCGCGCAGGATCCACGCAATCGCGGCGGCCGTGATGAAATGCAGCCCGAACAGCGGCAGGCAACTGACGAACACCCCCGCCGCGATGCCCTTTGCCACGCGCTCGGGCGTGTCGGGCAGGCGGCGCAGGCGGTGCATGACATAGCTCGCCGACCGCCCCCAGCCGCCACCAGGGTAGAAGAAGTTCACCAGCGACTGGCGAAAGTTCCGGGGCGTGCGGCGCTTGAATACCACTCTGGTCAGACCTTCATGAGCCGGGGCGGGGCGCCCTCACGGCTGCAGCGCGGGGTCGCGTGTCCGGTCAATCTGGGCGACGGCAGATTCGGCGTCAAGCGCGGTCATGACCTGATGCAGGTGCGCAACCCCGCGCAGTTCGACCTCGACCACCAGGCGGAAGAAATCGGGTTTGCGGTCGAGGAAGCGCAGATCCGAGATATTCGCCTTGTGCTCGCCGATCAGGCTGCAGACGCGGCCCAGCACGCCCGCGTCATTGGCGATGGTCAATTCCAGCGCCACGCCATAGACGGCCGGATGCGTGCCGTCGAGCCAGCGCAGATCGACCCAGCGTTCGGGCTGGTCGTCATACTCGGCCAGGACCTCGCAATCCATCGCATGCGCGACGATGCCCTTGCCGCGATAGGTGATGCCGACGATTCGTTCGCCCGGCAGCGGCAGGCAGCAGGGCGCCCGGGTAAAGCTCTGATCGGCCTCGAGGCCTGCGACGGGGTGGGCGGCATCGACCTCGGGCTCGGCGCTGGCGGTCTCGGGGTAGAGGGTGGCGACGACCTTGCGCGCCGAGATCTCGGCCGCGCCCACCTGCGCGCGCAATTCCGTCGCGTTGGCGACATTGAGCATCCGCGCCGCCGTGGCCAGCGCCTTGGTGCTGATCTCGCGGCCCACCCCCTCGAAGGCGACGCGCAGCAATTCGTTGCCCAGCCGGATGAAGCGGGCGCGATCCTCGTCGCGCAAGCTGCGCCGGATGGCCGCTTTCGCGCGCCCCGTCACCACAAGGTCGATCCAGCTCGATTGCGGGCGCTGGCCCTCGGCGGTGATGATCTCGACCGACTGGCCGTTGCGCAGCCGCGTCCAGAGCGGCACGCGCAGCCCGTCCACCTTGGCCGACACCACGCGGTCGCCGATGCGGGTGTGAATGGCATAGGCGAAGTCCAGCGGCGTCGCCCCGCGCGGCAGCTGGATGACATCGCCCTTGGGCGTGAAGCAGAACACCTGATCGGAATACATCTCGAGCTTGACATGCTCGAGAAAGGCGTCGTGATCCTCGGCGTTGTCGAGGCTTTCGGTCAGGGTCGAGATCCACTTGGCGGGATCGACGGCAAAGGGGTTAACCGACCGCACGCCGTCGCGGTAAGCCCAGTGCGCGGCGACACCGGCCTCGGCGACCTCGTGCATCTCGCGCGTGCGGATCTGGATTTCCACGCGCTTGCCGTCGCGGCCCGAGACCGTGGTGTGAATCGAGCGGTACCCGTTGTTCTTGGGCTGGCTGATGTAATCCTTGAACCGCCCCGGCACGGCGCGCCAGCGGCCATGGACGACGCCGAGCACGCGGTAGCAATCCTCGGGTGTGCGGGTGATGATGCGAAAGCCGTAGATGTCGGACAGGCTGGAGAAACCCAGTTCCTTTTCCTGCATCTTGCGCCAGATCGAATAGGGTTTCTTGGCGCGGCCATAGACCTCGGCCTGCAGGCCCGCGCGTTCCAGCTCGGCACGGATATCGGCGCTGATGCGGTTGAGCACGTCGCCCGATTCGCGTTGCAGGGTGATGAAGCGGCGCAGGATCGAGTTGCGGGCCTCTGGGTTGAGGACGCGGAAGGACAGATCCTCCAACTCCTCGCGCATCCACTGCATGCCCATGCGCCCGGCAAGGGGGGCGAAGATCTCCATCGTCTCGCGCGCTTTCTGCGCCTGCTTGTCGGGGCGCATGGACCGGATCGTGCGCATGTTGTGCAACCGGTCGGCCAGCTTGACGAGGATCACCCGCATGTCGCGCGACACGGCGATCAAGAGCTTGCGGATGTTTTCGGCCTGCTTGGCCTCGGAGGACGACAGCTGCAGATTGGTCAGCTTGGTCACCCCGTCCACCAACTCGGCGATCTGCGGGCCGAACTGGCGCGCGATCTCGGAATAGGTGGATTTCGTGTCCTCGATCGTGTCGTGCAACAGCGCGGTGATGATTGTCGCGTCATCCAGCCGCATCTCGGTCAGCAGCGCCGCGACGGCAACCGGATGGGTGAAGTAGGGCTCGCCCGAATGGCGGGTTTGCCCGTCATGCATGCGCGCGCCATAGTCCCAGGCGCTGCGGATCAGCGCCGCGTCGGTGCGTGGATTGTAGTTATGCACCAGGGCAATCAGGTCGTCCTGCGTGATCACGCGCGCATTTCCCTCTTGCGCCGCAGGCGCGCCGTGATCAGCCGCGCGGGCAGCGGGATCAGCCAGCCTGACCCTGCGCTTCCATCAGCGCGCGCAGCATCTGCTCTTCGGACATGCCGTCCTGCTCGGGGGTGTCCTGCTCGGCCTGGCCCATCAGCAGCGCCATGTCGTCATCCTCGGGCATGTCGACCTCGATCTGCGTCTGCAGGCTTTCGATCAGACGCTCGCGCAGCTCGTCGGCGGATTGCGTTTCGTCAGCGATCTCGCGCAGGGCGACGACGGGGTTCTTGTCGTTGTCGCGGTCCACGCTGATCGGCGCGCCGGCCGCAATCTCGCGCGCGCGGTGCGCGGCCAGTGCCACCAGCTCGAACCGGTTGGGAACCTTGTCGACGCAATCTTCCACCGTCACGCGGGCCATGAGCATACTCCAGAAAGGCAGGGAAACAGGATCATTCCCGCACATACTGCCCCATTGCCCGCATGACAAGCCGTCTGGGCGGATTTTACGGCTGAACTCACTGTGAAAGCGGTTCGATCGCGGCGATGTCCTCTGCGGGCAGGGCTGCGCACATCTCGGCGACGCTGTGGCCCAGCACCGGGTGGCGCCAGTCCGGGGCGATATCGTTGAGCGGCACCAGCACGAAGCCGCGCTCGTGCAGCCGCGGATGGGGCAAAATGATCTCGTCGGGGCTGCGCGTCATCCGCTCCTCGGGCGAGAGCCCGGCCCAGGCGCGAAAGGTCGCCCGGTCGGGCAGCACCAGATCGCCCAGCGCCAGCAGGTCGAGGTCGATCACCCGCGGCCCCCAGCGCGCCCGCCGCTCGCGCCCGGCTGCGCGTTCGATGCCATGCAGCACGGCCAGCACCTCGGCCGCGCCAAGCGGGGTCACGATCGCGACTGCGGCATTCACGAAATCGGGACCCGCGCCTGCGGGAAAACAGGGCGTGCGAAACAGGCGGCTGCGCTTGTTAACCTCAAGCCCCGCCTGCGAAATTTGCTCGATTGCGGCATGGACCTGCGCGAATGGGCTATCCAAATGCCCCGCCAGATTACCCCCAATGGCAACCAGCCCCAGATTGAACTTTTCAGACATATCTTTAACTTCACCTCATGGCGCGCGCGCGAGAGACAACGGCGCGCGGAATTACCACGTGCCGGTCGCCAGGCACAGGCCGGAGCCGCACGTGTCACAACCACAAAAGGCAAACGAGATGTTTTACAAGGACGAACGCCTCGCGCTCTTCATCGATGGCTCGAACCTGTATGCCGCCGGCAAGGCGCTGGGTTTCGATATCGACTACAAGTTGTTGCGCCAGGAATTCATGCGTCGCGGCAAACTGCTGCGCGCGTTTTACTACACGGCCCTGCTCGAGAATGATGACTATTCGCCGATCCGCCCGCTGGTCGACTGGCTACACTACAATGGTTACAACATGGTGACAAAGCCCGCCAAGGAATACACCGACTCGATGGGACGGCGGAAGGTCAAGGGCAACATGGACATAGAGCTTGCCGTCGACGCGATGGAACTTGCGCCGCGCATCGACCATGAGGTCCTGTTCTCGGGCGATGGCGACTTCCGGCCGCTGGTCGAAAGCCTGCAGCGGCACGGGGTGCGGGTCTCGGTCGTCTCGACCATCCGCAGCCAGCCGCCGATGATCGCCGACGATCTGCGCCGCCAGGCCGACAATTTCATCGAACTCGATGAGTTGCGCGAAGTCATCGGCCGCCCGCCGCGTGAGCAACGCTACGAGCGCGAGCAGGGCGCCGAGGCCCTGTCTGAGAGCTAAACCCTGTCGGGCGGGCCGCGCGGCCCGCCCGACTCACATCAGCGCCTGCCGCAACAGGTTCAGCCCGGTCAGCACCAGCATGATCAGCGTCCAGCAGCGGAACTGCGCGGCGTCCAGCCGGTCCTGCACGAAATAGCCCAGCCACAGCCCCAGCATCCCCGGCCCCACCAGCAGCGCCGAGAAGCCCAGCGTCGTGGCCGTCGCCACACCCGAGACCAGATGCCCCCCGATCAGCGCGACCGAGCCGATCAGGAACACCACGCCCAGCACGCGCACCATGTCGTATTTCCCGGTATCGACCGAGATCAGATAGACCATCACCGGCGGCCCCCAGATGCCCGAAATACCGCCGTAGAGCCCCGCGACCCCGCCGCTGATCCACTCTGCCCGCCTGCGCCGCTGCACTGGCAGGCGCAACGCGACACCTGCCAGTTGCAGCACCGCAAACGCCACGATCGGCCCGCCCAGCAGCACCAGCAGCGCGCGCTCGGGCAGTGCCGTCAGGAATTGCGCACTGAGCACCAGCAGCACCACCATGATCGACAGCATCCGCCAGTAGCGCCGCACCGATCCCCAGGCGGCGAGGCTGCCTTGCCGCAGCGCCTGGCTGAGATTGGTCACCAGCGTCGGCAGCATCAGCCCGGCGAGCGCAAGCTCCACCGGCATGAAGCTCGACAGGCCGGAGATCAGGATCATCGGCATCGCGAATCCCAGCGCGCCCTTGATCGCGCCGGCAAAGAACGCGACCCCCATTGCAGCGACCAGCGCCCAGCCCGGCAGCCCGGCAGAGACAAGCTCCAGCATTCCATCTTCCTGTCTTGATGCGCGCACGCGCGCGCCCCGCGATATAGCGCCTCGGGCAGTGGGTTGCAGCCGGATTCGACCTGCGACACAAATGCAAAGAACGGCGCGACTTCGGGTATTTTTGTTGCGCTGGCCCAAGCTTCGCCCTATGTAATGCCGCAAATGCGAAATGACCCTGCTGGAGACCGCAATGCCCCATGATGGACAACCCCGCCCGTCGCCCGTGATGGCCGATCTGCTGGGCCAGCCCCGCGCCGCCCTGCCGGTCTGCGAGGCGCTGCTGGACCGCGCCCGCAGCGAAATGGCCGCGCGTGTGGCGCCTGCGGGCAAGGTCGACCCGGTGCTGCTCGAGGCCGATCAATACGCCGTTCACGGGCTCGCCTGGCTGGCCACCTATGTCGAGAGCCTGCGCCAGATGCAGCACTGGGCCGAAGCGCTCGACGCCGAGCGCCGGTTCGGCGAGATGGAGCGGCTGATCCACCAGATCGCCTTTGGCGAGTATCTCGACCAGATCGCGGGCGGCATCCCGATGAATCAGGGCGAGTTGGTGCGCCTGTCGGATCTGGGGGTGACGGGCGATCTCGATAGCGGGGCGGCGGGCGCACTGCGCCGCGACGGCAACACCGACGCCGCGCGCATGGCGCTAGTCGCCTTGATGCGCGACAATCAGGGCCGTGCGACATTCGGCGCGACCGGACTCGATGACGAGTTGGAGATGATCCGCGACCAGTTCCGCCGCTATGCGGACGAGCAGGTGCTGCCCCATGCGCATGAGTGGCACCTGAAGGACGAACTGATCCCGATGGCGGTGATCGAGCAGCTTTCCGAAATGGGCGTGTTCGGGCTGACCATCCCCGAGGAATTCGGCGGGCTGGGGATGCCGAAATCGGCGGTGGTCGTCGTCTCGGAAGAGTTGTCGCGCGGCTATATCGGCGTTGGCAGCCTGGGCACCCGCACCGAGATCGCGGCAGAGCTGATCATCTGCGGCGGCACCGAGGCGCAGAAGGAACGCTGGCTGCCCAAGCTTGCCTCGGGCGAGATATTGCCCACCGCGGTCTTTACCGAGCCCAATACCGGGTCGGACCTTGGCGCGCTGCGCACCAAGGCCGTGAAACAGGGTGATGACTGGGTGATCAATGGCAACAAGACCTGGATCACCCATGCTGCGCGCACTCATGTGATGACGGTGCTGGCGCGGACCGTCCCCGACACCAGCGACTATCGCGGCCTGTCTATGTTTCTGGCCGAAAAGACGCCGGGCACGGATGAGGCGCCCTTTCCCGACCCTGGCCTCTCGGGCGGCGAGATCGAGGTGCTGGGCTATCGCGGCATGAAGGAATACACGCTGAATTTCGACGATTTCCGCGTCGCGGGCGACAATCTGCTGGGGGGCGTCGAGGGGCAGGGCTTCAAGCAGTTGATGCAGACCTTTGAATCGGCACGCATCCAGACCGCCGCCCGCGCGGTGGGCGTGGCGCAGAACGCGCTCGAAGTGTCGATGCAATACGCCGAGGACCGCAAGCAGTTCGGCAAGGCGCTGATCGAGTTCCCGCGTGTGGTGGCGAAGCTCGCGATGATGGCGGTCGAGATCATGGTCGCACGACAGCTGACCTATTTCAGCGCCCGCGAGAAGGATGCGGACCGCCGCTGCGATCTGGAAGCCGGCATGGCGAAGCTCCTGGGCGCGCGTGTGGCCTGGGCAGCCGCGGACAATGGCTTGCAGATCCATGGCGGCAACGGCTTCGCGCTGGAATACCCGATCAGCCGCATCCTGTGCGACGCGCGCATCCTCAACATTTTCGAGGGGGCGGGCGAGATTCAGGCGCAGGTGATCGCGCGGCGCCTGCTGTAGGGCGGTGGCGCAGGCTGCGCGATTGCCGATTCAATAGGCCTCGACGCTGTGGATCGTGGGCAGATGCCGCGCAATCTCTAGCCATTCTGCGCCTTCGTCGAATGAGGCGAAGACCGACCCGCTATTGGTGCCGAAATAGAGCGCCGGGGCAGCGCGCTGGTCGGTCGCCATCGCCTGCCGCAGCACGGTGAAGAAACACGCCTTCTGCGGCAGCCCGTTGCGCTGGTCCTGCCAGCTTTCGCCCCCGTCGCGCGAATGCCAGACCGCCGCGCGCGCCTCGGGCGGGAAGCGCCCAGCCATGTCGCCGTTGAGCGGCAGGACCCAGATTTTCTGACTGTCCTGCGGGTGCACTGCAATGGGAAAGCCGAAGGTCGAGGGAAGCCCCGAAGTCCGGTCCTCCCACGAGCGTCCGCCATCGGGGCTGCGCCAGACGCCGTGATGGTTCTGCTGGTAGAGCAGGTCGCCCCCGGCCGAGGGCGCGCGCACCAGATTGTGCACGCAATGCCCGGTCTCGCCGCCCGAAGGCGCTGCCGGGTGGTGGTGATGGGCGCAGCCTTCCGCATT
>PXES01000047.1 GCA_003564655.1 Paracoccaceae bacterium | reverse complement strand
TCCTTCGCGTCCATCTCGCCCAGACCCTTGAAGCGCGCGACCTCGATCTTGCCCTTGCCGCCCAGCCCCTCGGCCATCAGCCGCGCCTTCTCTTCCTCGTCCAGCGCATAGACGCGCTTCGCCCCCTGCGTCAGCCGGAACAGGGGCGGGCAGGCGAGATACAAATGGCCCGCATCGATCATCGGGCGCATCTGTGCGTAGAAGAAGGTCATCAGCAGCGCGGCGATATGCGCGCCGTCCACATCGGCATCGGTCATGATGATGATGCGGTCATAGCGCAGATCATCCAGCCGGAACTTCGTGCCCAGACCGACGCCAAGCGCCTGGCAGATGTCGTTGATCTCGGCATTCGTGCCCAGCTTGTTCGAGGCCGCCCCCAGCACATTCAGGATTTTGCCCTTGAGCGGCAGCAGCGCCTGGGTCCGCCGGTCGCGCGCCATCTTGGCCGAGCCGCCCGCCGAGTCGCCCTCGACGATGAAAAGCTCGGTGCCGGTGCGATTGGTCGCGGTGCAGTCCACCAGCTTGCCCGGCAGGCGCAGCTTCTTGGTGGCGGATTTGCGACTGGTTTCCTTCTCCTGCCGCCGCCGCAGCCGTTCCTCGGCGCGCAGCACCAGAAAATCGAGGATCGCGCCCGCCGCCTTGGGGTCGGCGGCCAGCCAGTTGTCGAAATGGTCGCGCACGGCGCCCTCGACCATGCGCGCGGCCTCGGTCGTGGCCAGCCGGTCCTTGGTCTGGCCCACGAATTCGGGCTCGCGGATGAAGCACGAGACCAGCGCGCAGCCGCCCGCGGCCATGTCCTCGCGGGGGATCTGCGCGGCCTTCTTGTTGCCCGCCAACTCGCCATAGGCCCGGATGCCTTTCAGCACGGCGGCCCAGAACCCCGCCTCATGCGTTCCGCCCTCTGGGGTGGGGACGGTGTTGCAGTAGCTCTGCACGAAGCCGTCGCGCGCGGGCGTCCAGTTGATCGCCCATTCCACCGAGCCGGGCTGGCCGAATTTCTCGGCGAAGCTGACCTTCCCGGCGAAGGGCTTGTCGGAATAGGTGACGCTGCCATTGAGTTGCTCGCCCAGATAGTCGGCCAGCCCGCCGGGGAAGTGGAACACGGCTTCCTGCGGGGTCTCGCCATCTTCCACGGCCGATTTCCACCGGATCTCGACCCCCGAGAAGAGATAGGCCTTGGACCGGACCATCTTGAACAGCCGCGCGGGCTTGAAGCGCAGGCTACCGAAGATCTCGGCGTCGGGGTGGAAGGTCACGCTGGTGCCGCGCCGGTTGGGGGCCGGGCCGACCTGTGCCACCGGCCCCAGCGGCAGGCCGCGCGCGAATTCCTGTGCATGCAGCACGCGGTCCCGCGCCCCCTCGACCCGCATATGATCGGACAGCGCATTGACGACCGAGGCGCCGACCCCGTGCAGCCCGCCGCTGGTCTGATACGCCTTGCCCGAGAACTTGCCACCCGCGTGCAGGGTGCACAGGATCACCTCAAGCGCGGATTTGTCCGGGAATTTCGGGTGTGGGTCGACCGGGATGCCGCGGCCATTGTCGCGGATGGTGATGGAATGATCGGCGTGCAACTCGACCTCGATGCGGTTGGCGTGGCCTGCGACGGCCTCATCCATCGCGTTGTCGAGCACTTCTGCCACCAGATGGTGCAGCGCGCGCTCGTCCGTGCCGCCGATATACATGCCGGGGCGCTTGCGGACAGGCTCGAGCCCCTCCAGCACCTCGATCGAGGCGGCGTCATAGGACTCGGGCTGGGGCAAAGGCTCACTCATGGGCGCTGCTCGATTCTGTGCGGAGGATTCTTACCAGCACTAGACCACCCGGGCGCCGAAACCGCAAGGTTTGGGGGCAGCACCGTTGCAGCATGGGGCGGGCGCGCAACAAATGGAAAGTCCCCGCCCCGCATTGCGCAATACAGCGCGTTTAGGCATTGACGCGGGCGGGGGCGGGGCTTAATTTCCGACCACGCAAGAATGGCGAGTGGCAATGCCGAGAGCAATCGTAATCGTAGTGGGGCAACAGCGCATGGGCCGGTGACGGTTTCCCTGACAGGACCCCATGCGCCCCCGAAATTCGCCGGGGGCTTTTTTATTGCCAGACGGACAATGTGTTGGAGGACACGCGACAATGACAGCCCAGATGACCGGAGCCAGGATGGTTGTGCAAGCCCTCAAGGATCAGGGCGTGGAGGTGGTCTTCGGCTATCCCGGCGGTGCAGTTCTGCCGATCTATGACGAGGTATTCCAGCAGAACGATATCCGCCACATCCTCGTGCGGCACGAACAGGGCGCGATCCATGCGGCCGAAGGCTATGCGCGCTCGACCGGCAAACCGGGCGTGGTGCTGGTGACCTCCGGCCCCGGTGCCACGAATGTCGTCACGGGCCTAGTCGATGCGCTGATGGATTCGATCCCCGTCGTGGTGCTGTCGGGGCAGGTGCCGACCTTCATGATCGGCTCGGACGCGTTTCAGGAAGGCGACACGGTCGGCATCACCCGGCCCTGCACCAAGATGAACTGGCTGGTCAAGGAAACCGACAGGCTGGCCGAGACGATCCACCAGGCCTTTCACGTCGCCACCAACGGGCGGCCCGGTCCGGTGCTGGTGGATATCCCCAAGGACGTGCAATTCGCACAAGGCACCTACTGCCCGAAGCCCGAGGCGAAGACCGACCATTACGCGCCCCGCGTCAAGGGCGACCCCGAGGCCATCGCTGCGCTGGTCGAGATGATCGAGACCGCCGAGAAGCCGGTTTTCTACACCGGTGGCGGGGTCATCAATTCCGGCACCGGCGCGTGCCGCATGCTGCGCGAACTGGTCGAGGCGACAGGGTTTCCCATCACCTCGACGCTGATGGGGCTGGGCGCTTATCCCGCGAGTGGCAAAAGCTGGATCGGGATGCTGGGGATGCATGGCACGTATGAGGCCAACTGGGCGATGCATGACTGTGACCTGATGATCAATATCGGCGCGCGGTTCGATGACCGCATCACCGGGCGGATCAACGCCTTCTCGCCGGGCTCGCGCAAGGCGCATATCGATATCGACCCGTCCTCGATCAACAAGGTGATCCGCACGGACGTGCCCATCATCGGCGATGTGGGCCATGTCCTCGAAGACGTGCTGGCGCTGTGGAAATCGCGCGGCGCCAAGGTCAATCGTGAAGCGTTGGCCGGATGGTGGCAGCAGATCGAGGGCTGGCGGGCCGTCAACTGCCTTGCCTACAAGCCCACTGGTGGCACCCCCATCCGCCCGCAGCACGCAATGGCCCGGCTCGAGGCGCTGACCAAGGGGATGGATCGCTACATCACCACCGAGGTCGGGCAGCACCAGATGTGGGCCGCGCAATATCTGGGCTTTGACGAGCCGAACCGCTGGATGACATCCGGAGGGCTGGGGACAATGGGCTATGGCCTGCCCGCCTCCGTCGGTGTGCAGATCGCCCACCCGGAGGCGCTGGTCATCAATGTCGCGGGCGAGGCGTCCTGGCTGATGAACATGCAGGAGATGGGGACCGCGGTGCAGTATCGCGCCCCGGTCAAGCAGTTCATCCTCAACAACGAGCGGCTGGGCATGGTGCGCCAGTGGCAGGAACTGCTACATGGCGAGCGCTATTCGCACAGCTGGTCCGAGGCGCTGCCCGACTTCGTCAAACTGGCCGAGGCCTTTGGCTGCAAGGGCATCCGCTGCGACAGCGAGGCCGATCTGGATGATGCCATCCGCGAGATGCTGGCCTATGACGGGCCGGTGATCTTCGACTGCCTGGTCGAGAAGCATGAGAACTGCTTCCCGATGATCCCGTCGGGCAATGCCCATAACGACATGATTCTGGGCGAGGTCGATACGCAGGGCGTGATCGGGGCTGACGGGGCTGTGCTGGTATGAGTTCGCGCGAGAAGCACTCGCTGCATTCCTCGACGCGCGAGGAATATGTCGAGTATATCCTTCTCGCCAAACTCTGCGCCATCAGTTGGGGGCAATCGCGGTTTCTCGAAGTGGCACGTACCCAGACCGACGCGCAGGGCTACGACCTTGTTCTCGCCTGTGACGGAATTATCCGGCATGTCCAACTCAAGGCCAGCGTAGCGGGCGGCAGGGCACGCCAGCAGAATGTCAATTCTGCTTTGTCGAAGAAGCTGGGCGGGTGTGTCATCTGGATGGTGGTAGAGCCCGAGACGCTCGACCCGGTCGAATATCACTGGTTCGGCGGCGCCCCGGGCAAAGACCTGCCGGATCTAGGCGAAAAGCGCGCGCGCCATGCCAAGGGCAATGCGACCGGGTTCAAGGCAGAACGCGATGCTATTCGGGTCGTGAGCAAGTCCCAGTTTACCCCGTTGAAAACGGCGGAAGAAGTCTTTACGGCGCTGTTTGGCCCGGCGTGATCGATGGAGAAGAAAAGTGTCCGCCCTGAAAATCGAAAAAGGCACGTCCAAGCATTCCGCCTATGACCTGCGCGACCCCAATGCCGAGGTGATCGAAACCCATACCCTCGCGGTGATCGTCGACAACGAATCCGGCGTTCTGGCCCGCGTCATCGGCCTCTTTTCGGCGCGCGGCTACAACATCGACAGCCTGACCGTGGCCGAGGTCGACCATCTTGGCCACCGCTCGCGCATCACCATCGTCACATCCGGCACCCCGCAGGTGATCGCCCAGATCAAGGCGCAGCTGGAGCGCATGGTGGTTGTCCACAAGGTCCATGACCTGACGGTCGAAGGGCCGTCCGTGCAGCGTGAACTGGCGCTCTTCAAGGTGCAGGGGCGTGGCGAGCACCGGATCGAGGCGCTGCGGCTGGCCGAGATCTTCCGCGCCAATGTGGTCGATTCGACACTGGAAAGCTTCGTGTTCGAGATGACCGGGACGCCTGAAAAGGTCGATGCCTTTGCCGAACTCATGCGGCCCCTGGGGCTGGTCGAGGTGGCGCGGACCGGGGTCGCGGCGCTGGCGCGGGGCAGCCTCTGAGGGTCAGCCCTGCCGCCCGCTCTCGCGGTCGTAGGCTTCGGCGAAGAGTGCCAGGAACACGTCCAGCAGCCCGTTGTCATGCGCGCGGGCCTTGGCGTCCCAGCGCTCGACATACATCTCCCAGGCGCGCGACTTGCGGTTCAGCCGCACCCCTTCAAGCCGTTTCTCGATTGCCTCGGGCGTCAGATCCTCGAGAAGCTGCGCCAGCGCGGGCTGCAGCGCGGCATGGGTCGCGTATTGATGCGACTTGATGTCGGCAAAGCCCGCCCGCACCGCTGCCGGGCCACGCTGGAAGCCGGGGCGCGGGGTGCCGAACATGATGCTCATGGCCTGGTCGGGGGTGGGCATGAATTTAAGCGGGTTGTTGTCCTCGCGCCCGATCATCGTCACCTGCGCCGAACGCACCGAGCGTCGCGCCACGGCGCGCGCCTGCAACAGGCCCGAAAGTTCTTCGGTCAGCGCGCGCAGCGTCTCGCCGATTTCATGCGCGACCGCCTCGGGGTCGCCGCGCGACAGCGTGCCCGGGGCGAGGCCCGCGGCCGCCTCGATCGTCTCCAGCACCGCGCCGCCGCCGGGCGCGGGTGCAAGGCCCGCTGCGCTGGCCGACGCGCCGGTGTCGTGTTGCGGTGCAGGGCCGGGTTGTCCGAAAGGCGAGTCGCCGCCCCCTGGCTCGTTCGCCGGAAAGATCGGGGGCTCGGTGGTCTGACGGACCTCGGGTTCGGCGGGCGCATTGGGCGCGGGCCAGGACGGGGCGGGGGGCGCCTCTGGCGCCGGGTCCTGTGACGAGGCAGCAGAGCCGGGCATCGACCAGATATCGCCGCCCTGTGGCGCGGGCGTCGACGCGGGTGCTGGCGGCCACTGCGGCGGGGCCTCGGGCGCTGGTGGCGCGGGCGCGGATGGCGCTGCCGCCCAGGGATCGATTCCCCCGGGCAGGCTGCGTGCCGCCGGGCGCGGCGGGGCAGGGTGCTCGGGGGCGGCGACCTGCTCGAAGCGGATCTCGATGGCGTATTGCCCCACCTGTAGCCGGTCGCCGTCATTCAGCGGGCTGGGGCTTTTCACCCGGCTGGTCGCGCCGTTCAGATAGGTGCCGTTGGTCGAGATGTCATAGATCACCCACTGCCCGCGCTCGGTGCGGAGTTCGAAATGGCGCGACGAGATCAGCCGCTGCGGATCGGGCAGGCACCAGTCGAGCCCGCTGTCGCGCCCGGCCTCGAGCATCCCGCCCGGCGCGACACGCGCCTCCAGCGGGCCGCCATCGGGCAGGCTGGTCATGTTGACGATGCGCAGATGCAGGGCAGGCTGGGTCATGGCTGACTGCACTCTAAAGCGATTCAGCGCAAGGGGAAATCGCTTTTCTGTGCAGTTGCAGCAGGCTGCGTGCAAATCCGTCGGGGCAAGGCCGGCGCGCGTGTGACCCGATCAGGCCGCGCAGCCCGCCCCATCGGCGCGGCACAGCATCCCGAACAGGTCGCGCGGATCGTCCGGGTCGGCGATCATGTCGAGATCCTGATGGAACCCCGTGCCCTGCAGCCGCGCATGGATGTAGCGCAGCGCGCTGAAATCCTCGATCGCGAAGCCCACACTGTCGAACAGCGTCACCTGCCCGGCACTGCTGCGCCCCTCTGCCGCGCCGCTGATGACCTGCCACAACTCGGTCACCGGGTGGTCGGCGGCGAGTTGCTGGATCTCGCCCTCGATCCGTGTCTGGGGCGTGTATTCGGTGAAGATGCCCGCGCGCAGCAGGATGTCGCGGTGAAGTTCGGTCTTGCCGGGGCAGTCGCCGCCCACCGCGTTGATATGCACACCGCCGCCCACCATGTTGTCGGTCAGAATGGTCGCATATTGCTTGTCGGCGGTGCAGGTGGTGAGGATCTGCGCACTCAGGATCGCGTCTTCGGCCGTCGCGCAGGACACCACACGCAGTCCGCGACCGGCCAGATTGGCGGCGCATTTGCGCGTTGCGGCGGAGTCGATGTCGTAGAGCCGCACCTCGGTGATCCCGCAGACCGCCTTCATCGCCAGCGCCTGAAACTCGGCCTGCGCGCCATTGCCGATCATCGCCATGGCGCGCGCATCGCGCGGCGCGAGCCACTTCGCCGCCATCGCGCTGGTCGCCGCCGTGCGCAGCGCGGTCAGCAGCGTCATCTCCGAGATCAGCAGGGGATAGCCTGTCGGCACATCGGCCAGCACGCCAAAGGCCGTCACGGTCTGCAACCCCTGCCGCATGTTGCCGGGGTGGCCGTTGACGTATTTGAACCCGTATTGCTGCCCGTCCGAGGTCGGCATCAACTCGATCACGCCGATATCGGAATGGCTGGCCACCCGCGGGGTCTTGTCGAAAGCCGGCCAGCGACGGAAATCGGCCTCGATCGCGTCGGCGAGTTCGACCATCATCGGCTCGATGCCGACATGCAGGACCAGCCGCATCATGTTCTCGACACTGACAAAGGGCACAAGGGCGTTGTGCGATGGTTGGGACATGGAAAAGCCTCCTTCAGGCGAAAACGGGGTGGGGCGATCAAAGACCGTGCGACCCATCAGCGAGCCGACCAGATCGACCATCAGCCGCGCCGTGCGGCCGCGCTCGTCCAGAAACGGGTTCAGCTCGACCAGATCGAGCGAGGTCATCAGCCCGCTCTCGTGGATCATTTCGCAGACCAGATGCGCCTCGCGGAATGTGGCACCGCCGGGGACCGTGGTGCCGACCGCGGGCGCGATGCCGGGGTCCAGGAAATCCACGTCGAGGCTGACATGCAGCATGCCGCCCGCCTGCGCCACGCGCGTCAGAAACGCGCGCAGCGGCGCGGCGATGCCGTGCTCATCGAGGGTGCGCATGTCAGTGACAGCAACATCGGCCTCGGCCAGTGCCACCCGTTCGGCCGGGTCGACGCTGCGGATGCCGAACAGGCAGATGCGTTCGGGCGGGACCGGCGCGGGAAAGGGCGGGAAGGGATCGAAGCCTGCGCGCCCGGCGGCATAGGCGACCGGCGTGCCGTGCAGATTGCCCGAAACCGTGCTTTGCGGCGTGTGAAAGTCACTATGCGCATCAAGCCACAGCAGAAACAGCGGGCGTCCGGCTTGCGCGGCATAGTCCGCCGCCCCCGCGACCGAGCCCAGCGCCAGCGCGTGATCGCCGCCCAGCAGGATGGGCAGATGCCCGGCGGCCAGTTCCTCGGCGACCGCCGCGCGGATGATCGCGGTCCAGGCAAGCGTCGCCGGTAGCTGGTCCAGCGCCGGATTTGACGCTGCGCAGGCGGGTAGTGTGGCGGGCAGCGCCAGATCGCCCCGGTCGCGCGCCGGGTGGCCGAGCGCGGCGAGCGTCGCGGACAGGCCCGCGACGCGATAGGCGGCAGGCCCCATCAGGCAGCCCGGTTGGCGCTGACCGGAATCGACCGGCGCGCCGATCAGGACAGGCGGGTTCATTGTCTTCTCCAAGTGGTTTTCCTGCTTGTCGCGCGCGAAATGGGAAAGTCTCAACTGGTTTCTTTGATATATTGGTGTCTATACTGATCATTATGGCAAGCTTAGGCTCCGTTATGGACGAGATTGACCATAGCCTGATCGCCGAGTTGCGGCGCGATGGGCGCGCCTCGGTTCAGGCACTTGCCGAGCGGCTTCGCGTCAGCCGTGCCACTGTGCGCGCGCGCCTCGCCCGGCTGCAGACGCAGGGCGAGATCCTGGGCTTCACGGTCATCACGCGCGGCGACGCGACTGACGCGCCTGTGCGCGGGCTGATGCTGATCGGGATCGAGGGGCGCGGCGCCGAGCGGATCACCGCGCGCCTGTCCGGCCTGCCCGAGGTGCGCGCCGTCCACTCCACCAATGGCCGTTGGGACCTGATTGTGGAGATCGCCACGCGTTCGCTGCCTGAATTCGACGCCGTGCTCACCCGCATCCGCGCCTTTGACGGGGTGATGGCGTCCGAGACGAATCTGTTGCTCTCGACCCGCCGTCCGCGCGCGCGCTAGCAGGGAGGCGGCTCTTGTGTCAGCGTAAGATCAGCGGGCGCGCTGTGGCTCAGCACATGGCAGGCGTTGACCATGTCGTTGTTGTAGGTTTTGTTGTGCCCCGCCTCGGGTGGCAGGCCGAGCGCCCTCCAGCGGGCGAGCAATCGCGCCTCGATTGTCGCAAGGTCGGGGCGCAGGATCACGGTCGTGTCGAACATCTTGGCCAGATCGGACCAGGGCGGGTCCGAAAGCAACAGGTAATTCCCTTCGATCACCAGTGTCCCGACCTCGGGGGCGACGCGGGCGGCATCGGGCAGGGTCGAGTCGGCATCGCGGTCAAACAGCGGGTAGTTACCGGCGACACCCTCTGGCGCCAGTTCGGCGACCTTGGCGATGAAGCCTGCCACGTCGAAGGTTTGTGGCGCACCCTTGACCGCCCGCAGCCCGGCGCGATCCAGCGTGGCATTGTCCATGTGAAACCCGTCCATCGGCACCAGAACCGCCTGGCCGGGCCGCGCCATGTTCAGCGCCGCGACGACATCTGCCGCCAGCGTCGACTTGCCCGACCCCGGCGGCCCGGCGATACCCACCAGCCTGCGTCGCCCGGGGCGCGCCCTGGTGCGGTCGATCAGCGCCAGAACGGCGGCGATATCTCCGGCCTGACTGGGCATGTCTCACGCGGCCTGTCCAAGGTCCTCGACCTGCATTGCGCCGGTCATCAGGGCCACCGCGTCCGACATTTTGCACTCATCTGGCTTGACAATGCACAGCCGCCGCCCGAGTCGGTGAATATGGATACGGGCGGCCACCTCGAACACATGCGGCATGTTGTGGCTGATCAGGATGATCGGAATGCCGCGTGCCTTGACCGTCTGGATCAGGTCCAGCACCTTGCGGCTTTCCTTGACACCCAGCGCTGCGGTGGGTTCGTCCATGATGATCACGCGCGAGCCGAAGGCCGCCGCGCGCGCCACCGCCACGCCCTGCCGCTGCCCGCCCGAGAGCGTCTCTACCGCCTGATCGATGCTCTGGATCGTCATGAGGCCCAACTCCGACAGCTTCGCGCGCGCCGCGGCTCGCATCGCCGTCTTGTCCAATTGCTTGAAGTATCGCCCCATAATGCCCGGTTTGCGGATTTCGCGGCCCATGAACATGTTGTCGGCAATTGACAGCGCGGGCGAGAGCGCAAGAGTCTGATAGACCGTCTCGATCCCGGCCTCGCGCGCGGCGATGGGGCTGGCGAAGCGCACGGGGCGGCCGTTCAGCCGGATCTCGCCCGCATCAGGCTGCACCGCGCCGGACAGTGCCTTGATCATCGAGGACTTGCCCGCACCATTGTCACCGATCACCGCCATGACCTCGCCCGGCATCAGGTCGAAGTCACAATTGTCGAGCGCCGTCACCCGGCCATAGCGCTTGACCAGCCCGCGGGCTGAAAGGATGGGTTGTTCGCTCATAGCGCGGCCTTTCTGATGCGCTGGTCGACCCCGACCGCAATGATGATCAACAGCCCGATCAGCAGATAGGTCCACTGCACGTCAAGCCCCAACAGCCGCAGCCCCAGCGTGAACACGCCCACGATCAGCGCGCCGAACAGGGCGCCCGCGACCGAACCGCGCCCGCCGAAGAGCGAGATGCCCCCGATCACCACGGCAGTGATGGATTCGATATTGGTGAACTGCCCCGCCTGCGGAGAAATGCTGCCGATCCGCCCGATCAGCACCCAGCCGGCAAAGGCGCAGATCAGCCCGGCCAGCGCATAGACCGAAATCAGCGTGCGCTTGACGTTCACGCCCGAAAGCTCGGCCGCCTGTGGATCATCGCCCACGGCATAGACATGCCTGCCCCAGGCGGTCTGTGATAACACATAGGTCAGCCCTGCCACCAGCAGCAGCATGAAGATCACGCCAAAGGTGAAATTCGCCCCGCCGAGAGAGATCGTGCGCCCGAAGAACTGCAATAGCGGCGCCTCGGCAGCGATAACCTGGCTGCGGATGGTCTCGGACCCGGAATAGAGGAAATTCGTCGCCAGCACGATCTGCCACATGCCCAGCGTGACGATGAAGGGTGGCAGTTTCACCACCGCCCCCAGATAGCCGCTGATCATTCCGCATATCAGCCCGCACAACAGCCCGCACAGGATGGCGATTTCCTGCGGCAGGCCCAGATCGACGCTGAACTTGCCCATGATGACAGAAGACAGGATCATCACCGCCCCCACCGACAGGTCGATTCCCGCGGTCAGGATCACCAGTGATTGCGCCATCGCGACGATGCCGATGATCGCCACCTG
>PXES01000369.1 GCA_003564655.1 Paracoccaceae bacterium | reverse complement strand
GCTCAGGCAATCCGCGCGCCGAACGACCGGCGCGCTTGTGCTGTGGCCCGGTCAGTCGATGCGTTGATCTTCCAGAAACCCGAGCACGTCGATCCGGTCCTGCTCGTCGCGCAGGCCGCGAAATGCCATCTGGTTGCCGGGAATGTAGGAATCGGGGTTCTCCAGCCAGGCCAGAAGCGAGTCGACCGACCACTCGCCACCATGTTCCTGCAAAGCGCTCGAGTAGCGCCAGCCATCGGCCGCAGCGACCTCGCGCCCGATGATGTTCACCAGATGCGGCCCGCCGCGATTCTGTTCGGCGTCATACACATGACACGCCGCGCATTGCCGCCACACGCGCTGACCATTCGACAGATCGGCGCTGGCCATGAGGCTGGCAATCGCGTCATCCTCTGTGGCGTCGTCTGCGGCCACCTCGACCTCATCCTCGGCGACACGCTCGTCTTCGGCGACCTCGGTCTCGACCGCGTCCTCGGTCATTTCGTCCTCGGCGACCTCGATCTCGTCTTCTTCGGCGCGCTCGTCTTCGGCGACCTCGGTCTCGACCGCGTCCTCTGTCATGTCGTCCTCGGCGACCTCGACCTCGTCTTCTTCGGCACGCTCATCTTCGGCGACTTCGGTTTCCACCTCTTCCTCGACCAGATCATCTTCGGCGACCTCGGCCTCTTCTTCATCGACGCGTTCGTCCTCGACGACGGCGGCTTCATCCTCTTCGGGCATGTCAGCCTCGGCCATCTCCATCGGGTCGGTGTCGTCCTGGTCTTCGGTGACCTCGGCGATGGCTTCTGCCTCTTCCGCGGCCTCGTCCAGCACGCCTCTGCGCGCCTCGCTGGCCAGATCACGCGGCACTCGGTAGCTCGAGGGCACAGACACCGGCAGCCGCCCCTCTTCCAGAAGTCCCATCCGCCCATCCGCGCGCATCGCGACGGCGCGGTCACGCGCGCCAAACGCGTCGGCCAGCACGACCACCGCCAGAACCGCTGTCCCCGCCATCAGCGCCACGCGCGGGACGGTGTCGCTCTTCAGCGTCTCGCGAAGCTTATTCACCCAGTCTTCCATAGGACCCCCCGTTCGGTGCAGACTTGTTGATACGCGTTCAATCTAGACGCAACGCGTGACTTGTCACTGCGATTCTTCAAGCCTTGCAGAATCCTGCTGGCAGCGCGCGACTGATTGAGCTGTCAGGCACGCCGGTCCATGCGCGCGACGCCCATCACATCAAGCACCTTGGCCTCGATCTGCGGGGCGTTCATCGCGGCGGTGTCATACATCTCGCGCGGGCTCGCCTGGTCGATGAACACATCCGGCAGCACCATCGAGCGGAAGCGCAGCCCGTGGTCGAACACCCCCTCTTCGGCCAGCAACTGTGCGACATGACTGCCGAAGCCGCCGACCGCGCCCTCCTCGATGGTGATCAGCGCCTCATGCTCGCGGACGAGGCGCAGGATCAATTCGCGGTCGAGCGGCTTGGCGAAGCGCGCATCGGCGACGGTCGGGGTGATGCCTTTCTGGCCCAGGCTCTCGCAGGCGCGCAGCACTTCGGCCAGGCGTGCGCCGAAGGACAGGATCGCGACGCGTGACCCTTCGCGGATCATGCGGCCCTTGCCGATCTCCAGCGGCTCGCCCTGCTGGGGCATCTCGACGCCCACCCCCTCGCCGCGCGGGAAGCGGAACGCGATGGGGCCATCTTCATGCGCGGCGGCAGTGGCGACCATATGCACGAGTTCGGCCTCATCCGCGGCGGCCATGACCGTGAAGCCGGGCAGATTTGCCAGATAGGCGATATCATAACTGCCCGCATGGGTCGCGCCATCCGCGCCGACCAGCCCGGCGCGGTCGATTGCGAAGCGCACGGGCAGGCGCTGGATCGCCACGTCATGCACGACCTGGTCATAGCCGCGCTGCAGAAAGGTCGAGTAGAGCGCGCAGAAGGGCTTCATCCCCCCTGCCGCCAGCCCGGCGCAAAAGGTCACGCCATGCTGCTCGGCAATCGCCACGTCGAACATGCGCTTGGGGTGCGCCTTTGCGAACAGGTCGAGGCCGGTGCCATCGGGCATTGCCGCGGTGACGGCGACAATGCGGTCATCGCGGTTGGCCTCGTCTATGAGGGCGTTCGCGAAGACCTTTGTGTAGCTCGGCGCGTTCGAGGCCGATTTCTTCTGCGTCCCCGTCACAACGTCGAATTTTGCACGCGCATGGCCGCGGTCGGCGGCATCCTCGGCGGGGGCATAACCCTTGCCTTTCTTGGTCAGCACATGGATCAGCATCGGCTCGTCCGCGCGGGCGCGCAGGGTGCGCAGCACCCATAGCAGTTGTTCAAGGTCATGCCCGTCGATGGGGCCGAGATAGTTGAAGCCCAACTCTTCGAACAGCGTGCCGCCGACAGTGGCGTGCTTGAGCAGATCCTTGGCGCGGCGTGCGCCCTCCTGCACCGGGCCGGGCATCAGCGACAGCGCGCTTTTCATCGCGGCCTTTATGTCCTGCACCGGCTTGTCGGCATATAGCCGCGAGAGGTAGCTCGACATCGCGCCGGTCGGCGGTGCGATGGACATCTCGTTGTCGTTCAGGATCACGAACATCCGCCGGCCCAGATGACCGGCATTGTTGAGCGCCTCATAGGCCATGCCAGCGCTCAGCGCACCGTCGCCGATCACGGCAATCGCATCGCCCAGCGCCGGGTCGGGGGCACCGCCCAGTTCGCGCGCCATCGTAAAGCCCAGCGCGGCCGAGATGCTGGTCGAGCTATGCGCCGCGCCAAACGGGTCATAGGGCGACTCGGAGCGCTTGGTGAAGCCTGACAGCCCGTCCTTCTGGCGCAGGGTGCGGATGCGGTCGCGCCGACCCGTCAGGATCTTGTGCGGGTAGCACTGGTGCGAGACGTCCCAGATCAGCCGGTCGCGCGGCGTGTCGAACACGGCATGCAGCGCCACGGTCAGTTCCACCACGCCGAGGCCCGCGCCCAGATGCCCGCCGGTCTCGGACACTGCGGCGATGGTCTCGGCGCGCAGTTCGTCGGCGAGTTGATGGAGGGCGCGGTCGCTCATGCCGCGCAGATCGGCGGGAGAACGGACCGTGTCGAGCAGGGGGGTCTTCGGCATGGCGTCCTTTCCGGGCCTGGAGGGCCTAGTTTTGCCGGGCGATAGCGAATTGCGCCGCAGCCCGCAACACATGGGCCCGATCGCCATAGGGGGCAAGAGCGGCCTCGGCCTCGGCCACCAGATCGCGGGCGCGGGCCTTTGCACCGTCGAGTCCGAGCAGCGACACGAATGTCGCCTTGCCTGCCTGCGCGTCCTTGTGCAGCCGCTTGCCCGCGAGGTCCGCGTCGCCTTCGATGTCGAGGATATCATCGGCGATCTGAAAGGCGAGTCCCAGAGCCTGTGCATAGGCGGCAAGCGGGGCCGGGTCGGCCTGCGCCATGCGTGCGCCCGCGCATGCAGCCCAGCCGATTAGCGCACCGGTCTTGCCCGCCTGCAGACGGGTAATCGCATCAAGCGTCAGCGGGGCGGCGCTGGTCTCGGCAGCGATATCGAGCGCCTGGCCCAGCACCATGCCCGCCGCGCCCGAAGCCTGCGCCAATGTCGTCACCAGATCAAGCCGTGCCTCGGCACTGGGTGCGGCATCCGTGCGCGCCAGCAATCCGAAGGCCAGCGCCTGCAGTGCATCACCGGTCAGGATTGCCGTCGCTTCGTCCCAGCGCAGATGCACGGTGGGCTGGCCGCGGCGCAGATCGTCATCATCCATCGCTGGCAGATCGTCATGGACCAGCGAATAGGCATGAATGGCCTCGATGGCGGCAGCGGGCTGCGCGGCCATCTCGGGCGGCAGGCCGTGCAGGCGGGCGGTTTCGATCACCAGAAAGCCGCGCAGCTTCTTGCCGCCGCGCGCTGCATAGGCCATCGCATCGCGCACCGGGCTGGCGGGCAAGGCCTCGATTTCGGCCTGAAGGCGGGCTTCGATCCGGGCGGCGGCCTGCGCAAGCGCCGCGGGAAAGGCGTTCATGCCGAAAAGGGCTCGGTCCCCTTGGGGGTGCCGTCCTCGGACAGGCGGATCGCCTCGATCCGCATCTGTGCGGCGCTCAGCCGCGCTTCGCAGTGTTTTTTCAGCAGATCGCCACGCTCATAAAGCGCAATGGACTCGTCCAGCGGCACATCGCCGCGTTCCAGCCGCGTGACGATCTCTTCCAGCCCGCGCAGGGCTTCCTCGAAGCTCATCTCCTCGACGGGTTTCTCGCTCATGCGCCCTTCTCCATCAGCACCCGGACATGGGCAGCGACACTCGCGCCCAATGCGGGCAGGTCATAGCCCCCCTCGAGGCATGATACCAGCCGCCCCCCGGCATGCCGCGCGGCGATGTCGCATAGCGCGCCAGTGATCCAGGCGAAATCTTCCTCGACCAGTTCAAGCTGCGCCAGCGGGTCGTCGCGATGCGCGTCAAACCCGGCCGAGACGAGCACCAGCTCGGGCGCGAAACGGTCGAGCTGCGGCAGAACCGTATCCTCGCACATGCGCCGGAACGTTGCGCCGTCCGTGCCCGGTGGCAACGGCACATTCAGCACATTGCCATAGGCGCCGCGCTCCTCGGGCCGGCCGCTTCCGGGCCATAGCGGCATCTGATGGTTTGAGACGAAGAAGGCGCGACGCTCGTCCCATAGCAGATCCTGCGTGCCATTGCCGTGATGCACGTCGAAATCAACCACTGCGACGCGCGAAAGGCCATGGCGCTCCATCGCGTGACGGGCTGCGATGGCAACAGTGCCGTAAAGGCAAAAGCCCATCGGTGTCGCGCGTTCGGCGTGGTGGCCGGGGGGGCGCATGGCGACAAAGGCGTTGGCCGCCCGCCCGCCCATGACCAGATCGACGGCGGCACAGGCCGCCCCCACGGCGCGGCGCGCGGCATCGTCCGAACCGTTCGAGACATGTGTGTCCGCGTCAAGCTGGTAGATCCCGGCCGCGGGAATGGCGAGGCGGATCCGGTCCAGATAGTCTGGCGGGTGGCACAGCAGCAGCAGCGCATCCTCGGCCAGCGGTGCATCATGGCGCAGGAGGTCAGCAAACTCGGCCGCGCCAAGGGCTGCGTCGATCGCGTCCATGCGCGCGACCTGCTCGGGGTGGCCTGGCGGCGTTTCGTGCCGCCGGGTATCGGGGTGAGAATAGACAGCAGTCGGCATGACGCGACGCTAATCCATCGGCATGGACGGGGAAAGGGCGATTTTCCCGGGGCGCCACCTTGCCGGGCCGCGCGGGCAGTGGCACTGTCGCCGCCAGCACAGGCAGGAGCAGTGAATGCGCGAAGGTGTACAGACAGGGTGGCAAGGCAACTCGAAGTGCGCGCAAGGGTCGCGCGCTTCGCTGCGGGGAGCGCGTCCATGACATCGCCTGACAGCCTGCGCATCGAGACCCCGCCGCTCGATCCCCCGGCGGCGTTTACCGAACCCGATGCCGCAGTCGCGCGACTGATCGAACTGCATTCCGAGGCGACGCGCTTTCTGGTCGATGCCTTCAACCGGGTGGCGGGCGGCGCGCCGGTATCGACCCGCTTTCGCGCCTACTACCCCGAGGTCAGATTGGTCACGAGCCGCTTCGACAAGGTTGATTCGCGGCTCAGCTTCGGCCATGTGACCGAGCCCGGCGCCTATGCAACCACCATCCCCCGCCCCGATCTGTTCCGCAATTACCTGCGCCAGCAGATCGGGCTTCTGATGACCAACCACGGGGTTCCGGTCAGCATCGGCCCCTCGGACACGCCCATACCGCTGCATTTCGCCATGGCCGGGCGTGGCGACGTGACCCTGCCGGAAAATGGCGAGTTGTCGTTGTCCCTGCGCGATATCTTCGACGTGCCCGATCTGGAAACCACCAATGACGACATCGTCAATGGCGAACGCACGCGCAACGCGGATGGCTCGCGCCCGCTGGCGCTGTTCACGGCGCAGCGGGTGGATTACTCGCTGGCGCGGCTGGCGCATTACACGGCGACCGCGCCCGAGCATTTCCAGAACTATGTTCTGTTCACAAACTATCAGTTCTATGTCGATGAATTCGAAGCGTTCGCCCGCGCGCAGCTTGCCAATCCGCAGAGCGGCTATACGAGTTTCGTCGCGCCTGGCGATGCGGTGATCACCGACCCTGACGCGCCGCTGCCCGACCTGCCGCGCCTGCCGCAGATGCCCACATACCATCTGAAGCGCGCGAATGGGGCGGGGATGACGCTGGTCAATATCGGGGTCGGGCCTTCCAACGCCAAGACGGCGACGGACCACATTGCGGTGCTGCGCCCGCATGCCTGGGTGATGGTCGGGCATTGCGCGGGGCTGCGCAACTCTCAGGCGTTGGGTGATTTCGTACTGGCCCATGCCTATCTGCGCGATGACAATGTGCTGGATGCCGACCTGCCGGTCTGGGTGCCGATCCCGGCGCTGGCCGAAATCCAGATCGCGCTGCAGGACGCGGTCGCGCAGGTGACTGAACTCGAGGGCTATGCGCTCAAGCAGATCATGCGCACCGGGACCGTGGCGACCATCGACAACCGCAACTGGGAGTTGCGCGACCATTCCGGCCCGGTGCAGCGGCTGAGCCAGTCGCGCGCCATCGCGCTGGACATGGAAAGCGCGACCATCGCTGCCAACGGTTTCCGCTTCCGGGTGCCCTATGGCACGCTTTTGTGCGTCTCGGACAAGCCCCTGCATGGCGAACTGAAACTGCCGGGCATGGCCTCGGGGTTCTACCGCACGCAGGTGGCGCGGCACCTCAAGATCGGGATCCGCGCGATGGAATCGTTGCGCGACATGCCGCCCGAAAAGATCCACAGCCGCAAGCTGCGTTCGTTCAGCGAGACGGCGTTTCTGTAGCGTCAGACCGTGATTTTGCGCGTCCCGATGGCCTTTTTTCCGGTTTGGCGATTGTCAGACGCGCGTTTCTTGGGCTAGATGCCGCGAAATTTCAACAGCAGGGCGCTTCCGCGCAATGTGGAACCTGCATCAACGAGGAGAGACAGATGACCGCCAAACCGATGACCAAGACGCAGCTTGTGGCTGCAATGGCCGACGAGATGGGCAGCGACAAGAAAACCGCCACCGCCGCGCTGGACGCGCTTTCGGCGATCGTGATGCGCGAGGTCTCGGATGGCGGTGCCGTCACGGTGCCCGGGATCGGTAAGGTCATGTGTCGTGCCCGCCCCGAGCGTCAGGTGCGCAACCCCGCGACGGGCGAGACGATGATGAAGCCCGCCGACAAGGCGGGGAAGGTCACCATCGCCAAGGCCCTGAAGGACGCCGTGAACGGCTGAGCGTTACCTGAAGACTTTCTGCTGACGGGCCGTCCGGGCAGGGCGGCCCGTCAGTCATTCCGGGGCGACGGGCCTTCACGTTTCGACAAGTTTTCTCTGCCAGTCTTGCGCAAGTCTGTAATTCGGGGACATTGCGATGACTGCGGGAAAACGCCTGTTCGATCTATGTTGTGCGCTGTTGCTTGCGTTGTTGCTGGTCCCGGTGATGCTGTGCATCGCACTGGCAATCCTCATCCTGGACGGGCGGCCCGTGTTCTACCGGGCCGAGCGGATGCGCGCGCCGGGGCAGGCCTTCGCCATGCTCAAGTTCCGAACCATGCGCCCCGTGGCGAATGACAGCGGTGTCTCGGGCGGGCAGAAGTCATGGCGCATCACGCGAACGGGGCATCTGTTGCGGCCCTGGCGGCTGGATGAGCTGCCGCAACTCTGGAATGTCCTGCGCGGCGACATGAGTTTTGTCGGTCCGCGCCCGCCCATGCGCGAATATGTCGAGCGATATCCGGAACTCTATTCCCGTGTCCTGATGGCCCGCCCCGGCATCACCGGGCTGTGCACGATCCTCATGCTGCGGATGGAGGCCCGGCTCTTGCGCACTGCGTGCAGCCTGGCCGAGGCGGATGCGATCTACCGCCGTGCCTGCCTGCCCCGCAAGGCGCGACTGGACATCGACTATCAGGCGCGCCGATCAATGTGGTTTGACGTTGTGCTGATGCTCAAGACCGTGCTGAAGCTGTATCCGGCGGCGCATTACCGCCTGCTGGGCCAGCCACGCGCGGCGATGGCGGGTCTTCGGCGGAAACGGTTGGCGATGTTTGCCGCCCGGATCGGTACGCAGCAGGTCGGCTAGGGCGTTTGTGCAGACTGTCAGCCGGCGCGATCATGCAGTGACGAGCGTGTCTCGGGTCCGGGCTCGGGGAAAAGGCTGACGTCCTCGGCGTCGAACAGGCGTGACAGACGCTCTGTCACGGCCAGGACCATGGCTTGCTCCCACTCTTCGAGCTTGTTGAAGCGCGCCTCGAACCGGTCATGCAGAAAATCGGGTGTCCGGTCCAGCAGCGCGCGCCCTTCGTCCGTCAGGATCACCCAGACAGCGCGACGATCGCTGTGCCGCCGCTCGCGCCGCACCAGGCCGCGCGCGGCAAGTTTGTCGATCTGCAAGGTGATGCTTGCCTGACCGACACCCAGCGCGCGGGCGATGTCGCGCGGCATCTCCTGCCCGGTGCGTGCCACAGCGTGCAGCACCAGCAATTGCGCCTGTGTCAGCCCCGAGGCGCGCGCCATCGCGCGCGCATTCTCGTCAAGCGCATGCACCACGCGGCGCAAGGCGATGAGGGTCTCAGAGGCACGGTCGAACACGGTCACGCCCGCCTTTTTCGCAGTCGGTGTCTGATTTTCGTGCACGAAATGTGCCGCGCGCTTCTCGGAAAGGCAAGGTTCAGATGAAATGTTCATACCTTGCAATATAATATAGTTCGATGGCTAAACAAGAATTTTCGGCGGAGCGGCGCCAGGAGCGAGGCGATCCCGAAAAAATACCATTCAAAAACAGATATTAAGGAGGAACATTCCCGTTTCCGCGTGTGAGGGGATAGTTCGGGTTGCAAAATAACAGAGCAGGATTATATACGTGTCAGCTACAGAAACAAGACGGGACACTTCCAATGCTAAAGCAAAATCTGGCCTATCTGACGCTGCCGCGCGATCAGGTCACGCTGCGCGAACCTGTCAAGGATGACGGTGCCGCAGTGTTTGATCTGATTGCTGCCTGCCCGCCGCTGGACCAGAATTCGCGATACATGAACCTCGTGCAGTGCGATCACTTCGCAAAGACCTGCATCCTCGCCGAGCGGGACGGGCGCGCGCTGGGCTGGATCTCGGGGCACATCAAGCCCGAAACGCCGGAAGCGTTCTTCGTCTGGCAGGTCGCGGTCCATGCTGACGCGCGTGGGCTCGGGCTGGGCAAGCGCATGCTGAAGGCGCTGCTCGATCGCCAGATCTGCCGCGCCACCCGCAAGCTCGAGACGACAATCACCCGTGACAACGCGGCAAGCTGGGGCCTGTTCCAGAGCTTCGCGCGCGATATGGGTGGCGAGTTGACCGAGGCGCCCCATTACGAGCGTGAAGCCCATCTGGGCGGTCATCACGCGACTGAACACCTGGTCACGATCACACTGCCGCGCCGTCGCATGCGCGCTGCAGCCTGACCCAACCCAATTCAGATACCGAGAGGCTTATGCCATGACCACCGGTTCTCAGACCGATATCTACACGCGTCGCGAATCGAACGCGCGCAGCTACTGCCGTTCCTTCCCCGTCACCTTCGTGTCGGCGAATAATGCCACGCTGACCGACGATTCGGGGCGCGATTACATTGACTTTCTCGCGGGCTGCTCTTCGCTGAACTACGGCCACAATGACGCGGAGATGAAACAGGCGCTGCTTGACTACATCTCTTCGGACGGTGTGACCCACGGCCTCGACATGCATACGCGTGCGAAAGAAAATTTCCTCGCGGCATTCGAAAAGCTGATCCTTGCTCCGCGCGGCATGGACCACAAGGTGATGTTCACCGGCCCCACCGGCACCAACGCGGTCGAGGCGGCGATGAAGCTCGCCCGCAAGACCACAGGGCGCGAAACCATCGTGGCCTTTACCAATGGCTTTCATGGCATGACCATGGGGGCATTGGCGGCAACCGGGAATGAGGGCAAGCGCGCGGGTGGCGGCATGGCGCCGAGCGGCGTCGTGCGCATGCCCTATGAGGGCGCGATCGAAGGTGTCGACAGCCTCGCGCTGATCCGCGAGATGCTGGAAAACCCGTCATCGGGCATCGATGCCCCCGCGGCTTTTCTGATCGAACCGGTGCAGGGCGAAGGGGGGCTGAATGCGGCGTCGGGCGAATTCCTGCGCGGGATTGCCGAGCTTGCGCGCGAACATGGCGCGCTGCTGATTGCCGACGATATCCAGTCGGGTATCGGCCGGACCGGCCGTTTCTTCAGTTTCGAGGAAATGGGCGTGATGCCTGACCTGATCCCGCTGGCGAAATCGCTGTCCGGGATGGGGCTGCCGCTGGCGGCGTTGCTGATCCGGCCTGACCTGGATGTGTGGAAGCCGGCCGAGCATAACGGCACGTTCCGCGGCAACAATCATGCCTTCGTCACGGCCCGCATCGCCCTGGAAAAATTCTGGTCCGATGGTGCCTTTGCAGCGGCGACTTCCGAAAAAGGTGCCTTCCTGACCAGGCGTCTGAACGAGATCGCGGCCCATGTGCCGGGTGCAACGCTCAAGGGGCGCGGGATGATGCAAGGCATCGATGTCGGCTCGGGCGAGCTGGCAGCCGATATCTGCGCGGCGTGTTTCGAACACGGCCTGATTATCGAGACTTCGGGCGCGCATGACGAGGTCGTGAAGATCCTCGCGCCGCTGACCATCCCGCAGGCGCAATTCGCCGAAGGGCTCGACATTCTCGAGGCCGCCGTGAAGGCACAGACCGCCACAACCCGGATCGCAGCGGAGTAACATCATGATTGTCAGAGATTTTCACGAAGCCCGAAAAACCGAACGGCGCGTCGCCGACCAGAAGTGGGAATCGGTGCGCATGTTGCTCGCCGATGACAAGATGGGGTTCTCGTTCCACATCACCACTATCGCCGCGGGGTCCGAGCATACCTTCCACTACAAGAACCATTTCGAGAGCGTCTATTGCGTCTCGGGGGAAGGGAGCATCGAGGATCTGGCCACGGGCGAGGTGCATGAAATCCGCCCCGGCGTGATGTACGCGCTGGACCAGCACGACAAGCACACCCTGCGCTGCAAGACCGACTGCGTCTTTGCCTGCTGCTTCAATCCGCCTGTGACCGGGCGCGAAGTGCACCAGGCCGACGGGTCCTACGCGGCAGCAGACAGTTGAAAAGGGACGGGCGGGGACGCAAGACCCCGGCCCGAGATCATATGACCCACACAGTCGAGAAAATCGGCGGAACCTGCATGAGCCGTGCCCGCGAATTGCTGGACACGCT
>PXES01000361.1 GCA_003564655.1 Paracoccaceae bacterium | reverse complement strand
GATCAGCCCGCGCAGATGATGCACACCGATACGGAAATGCCATTCGCGCGCCCAGAGCCGTGCCGCGTCAAGCTGGCGCTCGTAATCGGCACTCTCGGCCAGCCGGTCGGCGAGCGCGGTCCGCAACGCGCGCGTCTCTGGCCAGGGGGTGAAGAAGCTGCCGCCGATCACGGCGTCAAAAACGGCCGAGTTGCGCGACAGGTAGCTCGCCAGTCTCGGAGCTGTTGCGCAGATATCGACAATCAACTCGATCAGCGAGGGGTTAGCTTCGAAAAGGGAAAAAAGCTGCACTCCGGCGGGCAGGCCAGCCAGGAAGCGGTCGAATTCGGCCAGCGCGGCTTCGGGGTCGGCTGCGTCCTGCAGCAGGGTCAGCAACCTGGGGCGGACGCGGCGGAAGATTTCCTTGGCACGGGAAGAGCGCAATGCCGGGTAGCGCGGCCAGCCCTCGACCAGCGCCAGTGCGGACTCGGACAATTCGGGCGCGTCGCAAGTGGTGCTGTCGGGGGCGAAGAAGCCCTCGGTCAGTTCGGCCACATCCCGCAGACGCGCGGTCAGCCGGTCACGAAAGCGCGCCGTGTCGCTCTCGGCCATGAAGCGGGCCAACCGGTCAAAGCCTTCGGGCGTGTTGGGCAATGTCTGGGTCTGCGCATCCTGCACCATCTGCAAGCGGTGCTCGATCTCGCGATGCTGAATGTAATGGGCGGTCAGTTTTTCGGCCACGTCTTGCGGGATCCATCCCTTCGCGGCCAGCGCGGCCAGCCCCTCGACCGTGCGCGGGCTGCGCAGGTCGGGGTCGCGCCCCCCGGCGATCAACTGCCGCGTCTGGGTGAAGAACTCGATCTCGCGAATGCCGCCCTGACCGAGCTTGATGTCGTGCCCGTCAAGGCAGAGCGCGCCGCCAAGCCCCTTGTGCGCCTTGATCTTCAGCCGCATGTCATGCGCGTCCTGAATCGCGGCGTAATCCAGATGGCGGCGCCAGACAAAGGGGCGCAACATCTTGAGAAACCGCCGCCCCGCCGCCAGATCGCCCGCGCAGGGGCGCGCCTTGATATAGGCCGCGCGCTCCCATGTGCGGCCGAGGCTTTCGTAGTAGCGCTCGGCGGCCTCCATCGACAGGCAGACGGGCGTGACCGAAGGGTCGGGGCGCAGGCGCAGATCGGTGCGAAAGACATAGCCGCCTTCGGTGTGATCCGACAGCAGCGCACAGAGCTTGCGGGTCACGCGGATAAAGGCGGCGCGCGCGTCGTGGTAGTCGTCGGGGTCGAAGCGGGTCTCGTCGAACAGGCAGATCAGATCGATATCCGACGAATAGTTCAACTCGCGCGCGCCCATCTTGCCCATCGCCAGCACCACCATGCCGGCACCAGTGCCAGCATCATCTGGCGTCATGCCGGGCAGCTTGCCGCGGCGGATTTCCTCTGCGACCAGCGTGCGCAGGGCGACGTCGGTGGCACGGTCGGCCAGATCGGTCAGCGCCCCGGTAACCTGATCGAGCGACCAGACCCCGCCCAGATCGGACAGCGCCACCAGTGCCCCGATGCGTCGCTTTGCCTGCCGCAGGCGCGCCGACAGTTCGCCGAGTGCCACATCGTCGAGGGCTGCAAGTTCGGCGCGCAGGCTATCCTCGGGTGACGCGTCCAGCGCCTGCGCGATCCAGTCCCGCTCGCGCTTCAGCAGCGTCGCGAGATAGGGGCTGCACCCGGCGGTTCCCGCAATCAGCCGCGCCCGATCATCGTCAATTCCGGGAAAGAGCGCCTGCGCGTCAGTGGCGGCGTCCTCGTCATGCGGCAGGGGAAAACGGGTCAGCGGGCGAAAGCTCATGCGTCAGAGATGCCCGCTTGCCGGGTCCGCGTCAATCGGCGCGGCAAGGCCCGGGGCCGTGCGCCAATTCGGCTGTTAGCGCCAACGGCCTCATTTTATACTTGCGTGAATTGGTAAATTCATTTTACCACTGAGGCTGGGAGGAGGAGTTGCACGCCAGCGTGACGACCAGAGGTTGTTTCCGGCCTGCCTTTCCGTCCTGACCCACGACACCTGTTGCAGGTGGAAAAATAAAGGGCCAAGGTCCAACAACCGGAGGAACACATGAACCGACTGTTTATCACGACCGCGCTGGCAGCGAGCCTCGCTGCCGGTGCTGTTTCAGCACAGGATCGCATTCGCTGGCAAGTGCCGATGGGCTTTCCCAGCACGCTTGCCGGGCTGGCCGACGCCATGCCGTGGGTCGCCGACCAACTGCGCGCGGCAACCGATGGCCGCATCGACCTGCGCGTCGCCGAGCCCGGGACGGTTATCCCCGCCTTCGCCGGCTTCGAGGCGACGGGCGACGGTTCAGTGGATGCCGCCTATTCCTGGATGGGTTACGAACTTGGGACGCTGCCCTCGGCCGCGCTGTTCGGGGCGCTGCCCTTCGGTCTGGAATCGGCCGAATACCTCGCATGGATGTATTTCCATGGCGGGCGTGAGCTGATGGCGAAAGCCTATGAGCCCTTCAACATCCACATGAT
>PXES01000162.1 GCA_003564655.1 Paracoccaceae bacterium | reverse complement strand
GGGGCAAATTCCGCCTCTGCCCCAAAGTTGCGTCGAGACCGTCTTGCCGCGCTTCAGGCTGTGAGCGCAAACAACACCGCGCAGTCCCGTGCAGTCGCGCGCAACACGGCGGCAGGTGATTCGGCGCCACCCCAGCGCCGCGCGCTTGCATCCGGTGTGCGGACTCCCCACACTTATCGAGCAAGGACCACCGCAGGCGCGCATGCCCCCGACAGACCCACCGCACAGCCCCGCCGTGCCCCCCGACCGGGCGCGCATCCGCAACTGGCTGGAGGGTCTGTCGGAGCGGATCGCGCTGGCGCGTCCGCCGGATCTGCCCACCACGCTCATCAGCGGTGCGATCCGATGCGGCAAGACGCGCGTGGCGCGACAGGTCACAGCGGCCACAGGGCTGATGCGGCTCGAGACTGACGAGATCCGCAATGCGCTGACCCTCGGCCTGTCCGAGGCCGATAAGCGCCGGGTGGTGAAATATGCCTATCACCGGCTTTTGCTGCGCCACCCGCGCGGACTGCTGATCGACGGCACGGCGCTGATGGATGCGCCCTGCGAATTGCCGCTCTGGGCGCATCGGCGCGGGATGCGGTTCTTCGCCATCGGCTACACGCAGGGCCGGGTCGCGGACAAGGCCCGCGATCTGCGGGCGTTTCGGGCTGCCAACCGCTGCTGGACACACAAGCTGACCGATGATGCCGGGGTGCCCCGGCTGGCGCGGCAGATCATCCAGCGCAGCAAGGAGGTCCGTGCCTTTTGCGCAGACCATGAGCTGCCCTTTTTCGAGCTGGACTCGGGCCGGTTCGAGGCCGAGCGCGACCGCGTTGCGGATGAAATCATCCGTGCGATCCGCGCCCATCCGCAAGCCGCGCCATCGGGGCTGATGGCGCGGCTTGCCTTCTGGCGGTAGGCTGTGGGCGTCAGATCGGGCGGTCCACCCGCACGGTGACGATCGCCCGGCCGCGTGTCGCTTGTGGCCAGCGCAGCCGCACCTGATCGCCATTCGGCCCCTGCACCGGCTGGGCATAGGGCATCTCGTAGCGGATATTGTCACTGGCGTCGCGCGCGGGGTCTTCCATGACCACCGAACTGATGGTGCGCGCCCGCCCGCCAAAGGGCAGCTTGCCGCCGGTGCTGATTGTCCAGACCGCGGACTCGCTTGTCTGGTCATGGATTATGACGCCGGGGCTCTCGGTCGGGAAATCGACGCCGTTATAGGCGTTTTTCTCGAAGATCACATTGCGGAAGCGCCCGTAGTCGAGGCCCGCAAAGGTCGTGTCCACGCCGTCCACCCGGTCGATCCGGCCATTGATGGTGCGGAACACATTGCCCGAGACCTGCAGCCCCTGGATGAACTGCCCCGGCCCCAGTGGGCGGAAAACGATCCATTTGAACCATGGCGCCACATCGTTGCAGGTGAAGATGTTGCCGGTGATCGTCAGCCCGCCGAAGCTGAAGCCGCTGGTGAATTCAGGTTCGACCGCATGTTCGTTCGACATCTCGATGAAGGAGTTGTCGATGTAGTTGCCGGTGATCGTGGTCTTGACGTTGCCGCCGGTCAGGATCAGCCCGGCCTGTCGCGGGCTCTGGCTGAGATTGTCGCCGCCGAAGAAGTGGTTGCCGATGATCACATGCCCCGAGCCGTTCATCACCGCGAAATGCGCCCAGAGCGATGCGCGGTTGTTGCGTATCTTGGCGTCGTTGCCGTTCACGTTGAAGGCGATCACCGTGCGGTCGGTCGCGGGCAATGGCTGTTCCGAGCTGCGGAACTGGCAGTTGTCGATCCACAGCCCCTGACAGGCCGCCCCGATCGAGGTGATGCCGCGATCAAGCGGTCGGTCGAATTCGCAATTCATGAAGCGCAGGATGCGCCCGTCTTCGGGCAGCATCACCGCCGAGCAGCGCCCCCGGCAGCGGAATTCAATGTCGTGCATCTCGAAGTTCCGCAGCCCCGAGAAGCCCGAGAAATCGAGCAGGTACCGATACCGCTGGAAGGTGAATTGCTGCGTGCCCGACCCGCCATGCAGCGGCTGGCTGAGCACCACCCGGCCCGCGCCGGTGTTGCGGCTGCGCACATAGACCTCGCGTCCGACGCCGGTGCCGCTGACTCGCGCGCCCACGGGCACGCCTGCGACATTGCTGATATTGTCCAGCCGCAGCGGATTGTTGGTCGCGTAGGTGGCGGTGCGGGTGACGGTCTCGGTTTCCCACGCGGGGGAGTCGCCCGCGTCAAGCTGGCCGTTCACGATCAGCCGCCGGATGGCGATGTCGTCCGACCCGGCCAGCGCGAACATGTCCACTGGCTCTGTCAGGACCACGCGGCGGCCCTTGAGGTCGAATGTCGTGTGCTGGTTGGTCGCGAACAGCGCCTGCACGCCCTTGCGAAAGGCCGTTTCGCCGGGGCCGAAAGCGGCCTCGTAGCCCGGCAGGTCGAAATTGCGCTGAAGGATCAGCACCGCATCCTCGGGCATGGTGATCGTGCCGCGCGCGACCAGCGGCATGGTCACGGTCAG
>PXES01000080.1 GCA_003564655.1 Paracoccaceae bacterium | reverse complement strand
TTGCTGATAAATTTATTGATTTAGCCGAAATTAAAGCCGATATTCAACGTTATACTAAACCTTGTCAATCTAGCGCACAACCTCAATTAGTTTAATCTTTTTTGGGGTGAGGGTGTCTTCTGAAAAGGAGGCACTTTTCCTCATAAGGTTTTATTGGAATATGATCAATTCGGAAAGAACTAAATTTTAATATTTTGTAGGGTGGGCAATGCCCACCATCTGACGATTTAACATAAATATTGTTGATAATCGGTAATTTTATTTTTTAATCTTTGGGCTAAATATTGATTTGCCTTACCTAATTTATCCAAAATTAATGTTGCTTCTTGGTGATAATTATTAATTTTCTCTTTATCCCAATGGGTAGGAGGCAATTGTAAGTTAGAAATTCTATCGCACATTTTCACCATCCAAATTTCCATGGGTTGTTCCATAATCCTTGATAGACTATCTCCCATTTGTGCTTGTTTTGAGGGCAATTTTTTATTCTTGGTTAACGCCAAAACCCCATCAGCCACAGATACACCAAACTCTTGAGTCAATGTTTCATAACTTACCCCTGCATCTTCGATGACATCATGCAACAGGCAACATTGAATGAGTAAATCAGGATGATCAATATCATCCCCCTCACAAATCGCCCTCATTCCCTCCATTGCCACACTACCGATGTGATTAAGATAGGGTATCTTGGAACCCGGCATTAATTGACGTTGATGGGCAACAGAGGCGAAATTCCATGCTTTGAGGTAAATTTCAGGATCCCAATATTTCATTGATTAAACCAGTGAGTTTGATCTGCCCAAATCATAACACTTTGACTGAAATCTACACCATAACTAAAAACCTCCAAATGCCTATTATTCCGTGTTATTGTGTCGATGCCTTGCCCTGTATGGGTTTCAGGCTCTTATTTTAGTTGTGCAATTTTGATTTTTTGTGTTATATTTATTATTGTGTAGATTCAAAGGCTAAAACTCTTGTAGTTCAATGCCTCTGAATCGAAGACCTTACCCATGGGGTTACATGGGATTAGTTGGAAACACCTCCTTAACAATTCAAGTTTTGGGGGTGTTTTCTGTGGTGTATTTTTTCATTAATTAAAATTTTTACACGGTATTTCGGGCTTCTAGCCCAATTTTTTGGAGATGTCTAATAGTTAATCTCAGTTCAGGATAATGGTTGTAAGTATGCTACGTCCGTATAGGCTTGATGGTGACAGGGTTAATAGGCACTTTCCAAATTGTTACGGATTATTGTAGGGGCGATAATGAATTGGTAGTTTAACCCCGATCACGAAGTGGCGCTGCGCGATCGCACCGATTTTGTGGTAGGAAAAGCCCCTTTCTTGAGGTTATTTATCTTGGTAATTGTCAAAGCAATAAATATTTACCAAAAGATTATGAAAAAATTAATTTCTAGCCTCTTAATTGGAACTACCGTATTAACCACTGCCATCACCCCCGACATCGCCAAAGCCAACACCAGAACCTTTCAAGGTCGTAACCAAATTCATCTTGATGTGGATCGTTATTGTCGTAATGTGTTTGCCGCAGGAAATCAATGGGCAGGGCGTATTTATTCCCGTGATGGTCGTCATGCTTATCGAAATGGAAGACATTACTGTCGTGTTCATTATAGACCCATTCTAAATGTAACCAATAGCCGTGGTAGTAATTCTGGTTTTAATATTGGTGGTAGTGGGGCATTGAAACCTCCTGGTATGGAATTTGGCATCAATGGAGGAATTAACCGAGGTAGCAATACTAATCTTAGTGTAGAAGGAACTCGAATAGGTACTGAAAGAGTTATTTTCGAGGATGTATGGCTTGATAAGGCTTGTCGTAGTCAGGGGGATAATGGGCGTTATACAGTGCAAGGAGTGGTGGTCTGGTGCGATCGTTAAATAGTTGTTCAACTCCCCTCTCCTATGGGAGAGGGGTTAGGGTTTCAGGATAGTTAATTTTTATTTACGGATTAAGTATAACTTTTTCAAAAAAAACTGATACCAGAAACAAAATCACTATTAACATAAAAAATAATGTACCTTTTACATCATGACTGACTACACCAATTTTGAAGAACAGGGTTATCAGATAGTTGAAAAAATAACTGATAATATTCAAGGGGGGAGAATCGCTTATAAAGCCGTTAAGATTGATACTCAAATCCCCGTCATTATTAAACAATTCCGCTTTGCTAATAGTAGTAATTGGGATAGTTTTAAGGAAATAGAAAGAGAAATCGATGTGCTGAGGGGATTAAACCATCGAGGTATTCCTCAATATTTAGATAAGATTGATTCGGGTGAAGGTTTATGTTTAGTGCAGGAATACAAAAACGCAGAACCTTTGTCGAAGTTACGCAGTTTTACCCCAGAGGATATTAAACATATCATCACTCAGATATTAGAAATCTTGGTATATCTACAAGAAAGAATCCCGTCTATTATTCACCGTGATTTGAAACCCGAAAATATCCTTGTGGATGATGATTTGAATGCCTATGTCATTGACTTTGGATTAG
>PXES01000294.1 GCA_003564655.1 Paracoccaceae bacterium | reverse complement strand
CAATATGAACACTAAAAACGTAATCGCATTTTTGAAAGACTTAATCCAAGATAACCTAACCGACCCACTTAGCCAGAGGACAGGGTTCTGGGTTTTCGATAGCGGGCTTAAAGTTGACCTAGTTAAAAACTCGATCCCAAAGATACACATCCAAGAACAAGAAACAATCAAAGAACGTCTAGCAGTAGGAGAAACAAAGTCTATTAATACTGCACGAATCGAGATAATGACCAAAGCACATACAGGCAGAAAGTACGCGTATGACGGACAAGAAATGTCAGGAACAGACCTAGCCTACGAGATAATTTCAAAAATTCAAGACTTAATAGAAGAAAATCATTCATATTTTGTTGATAAGGAGATACTTCACGTAATCCCCACAGCTAACAATCGGAGAAGCGATTTAGAGCGTAACCCAATATACGTTTTAACCGTTGAAGCTAAATACATTAATTAAATATAAAAAAAGGATAAGACATTAAACAATATGGCAAACACAGTATTAAGTCAAGTAGGAAGAAGATACATCTTAGCTAAAGAGTCTGAATTCGGTACAAAACCTTTATCAGTGACACAGCTAGATTTCGGTCTAATGCAGGAAATTCAATTAACAGAAGACGATAGCCTAGAAAGAGTAAACTCTATTAACACAGGTCACACATCTGCACTTATGGAAGAAGGGTTATACAATGGGAGTATTTCGTTCACAACACAGCCGACACAACCAGCATTAACTAACATTCTTGAAGGCATCTTAGGCGACATCGACCTAGACACACCAGAAGCAGGAAAATATACAGTAACAACATCGCCAATTACGTCAGAAGATTTAAGCTATTTCCTTACAGCCACCGACAGCACAGGCAAAGTGTGGGAAGTGACAGGAATTCATATAACCGAAGCAACTTTAAACTTTTCTAAAGGTTCAATTAACTCTATTGACCTAACAGGCGTATTCAAGAAAGCCGAGGTAGTAGATGGAACAATTAGCCCAGCAACAAACATTTCTAATCCTTACCAATGGCTGGACACAAAGGTAGCTTTTGGCACAGAAAATATGATATTAGAAAGTCTAAGCCTTACACTTAACTGGAACGCTTCAAATGATGACGGTCGAGGGATTGAGGCAGTATCCGAGGGAGAACGTAGATTAATCCAAAGAGTGATCCGTCACCGTTTGGTTGTTTCTGGGAATTTCGAGAGCGAAGCATTAAACGACGAACTCAATAAAGGTTATGAAGACGAACTTACAAGCGATAGTCTAGTTATCATAATGTCTAGAGGTACTGACAACGAACAAACGTTTACAGTATCAGGTGTTAAACTTACCAACAAACAAAACACTCTAAACACAGAAAACGAGCTATCAGGCTTCTCTGCAGATTTTGAAGGTTTGGATGTGAGTGTTGAAGGTGACATTTATTCTGATAGTTAAGAAAACTTTATAAACTTTAAATATTAAGGATTATTATGCAAGAAGTAGTAAAGCTTAATTCTGGGGAAGAAGTGGAGATAAATGTAAGAAATCTTAACACACGTAAAGCTTTCCAATTAATAGATGGGTGCGTTAAGGTTGAAAGCATGACAATGACCACCAAAGAAACAGTAGACCCTAACACTGGCAAAACTATTAAAGTGGATGTACCAGAGTTTAGCCTAAGCCCTGATAGTAAGATTGTAATGTTAATTTGGGAAGCGTTCGATAAATGCGTGGCAGATTTCCCGCAAAAAGAAGACGTTTGTCCTGAAGATGTTCAGAAGATATACCAGAAATACGCAGAACCCATTATAAACAAAATTCAAGGAAGCAACGTCTCCCCAAAGTAAAGGGGGAGATTAAGAAACTTCTTAATTCTCCGAACACAAAAGTCAGTAATTATACAAGATTTTTGTTAGAAATGCGTAACGCTCTAAGCATGGGCATAAACCTTAATTATGATGATATTGATTACCAGACAGTAATCGATTTAAACTTTATTGATATTGAGTTTAGAAAGAAGGAAGAAAAAGAAAAGTATGAGAACACATGGAAACAATTATTTAAGATGTTGTCCAAGATGTCACGCAACAAGTAGACTATAAATATAAAAGAATTCTAAGATTAAGTTTTTTATGGTATTAAATGAATTGGGCATAAAGTTATCACTAGACCAACAGAGCGTAAGAGAGGCAAGTAAGAATCTTAACAAGAAAACTGGAACTTCTCCAGTAAAAGCTCCAACACCAAAAGGTGAAAGTGCTGGTCTTGGAGGACTTGGTGCAATTTTAATGAAAGCAATCCCAATCGCTGCTTTAATAACATTAGTAAAGCCAATCCGTCAGGTCTTGGAAGTAATCGGTGCAGTTATTAGCATAGGATTAGCCCCATTGTTACCTTTATTAAGAGTATTCTTGATTGTTGCCATTTGGATATTTAAGAAGTTGTCAGATTTCTTGGGTGCAGGGATTGACTGGATATGGGGCAATTTGTTAGAGCCAATATGGGAAGGGCTTAAATCGGCTTTTAGCATTATTTGGGACGGTCTT
>PXES01000279.1 GCA_003564655.1 Paracoccaceae bacterium | reverse complement strand
TACGTCTTTGTCAACTGGACCGGTGATACCGGCACCATCGCCGATATCGATGCCGCCTCAACCACCATCACCATGAACGCCGACTACTCCATCACGGCTAACTTCGCGGAGGCTGAGGAGTACACGCTCACCATCGCCAGCACGACAGGTGGCGAGGTGACCGACCCCGGAGAGGGAGCTTTCACCTATGACGATGGCACCGTGGTCGACCTGGTAGCCACCGCCGCCTCCGGCTACGTCTTTGTCAACTGGACCGGTGATACCGGCACCATCGCCGATATCGATGCCGCCTCAACCACCATCACCATGAACACCGACTACTCCATCACTGCCAACTTCGACGAAAGGCCACCCGACCAGCACCAGCTAGTCATCTCAAGCACCACCGGAGGGTCGGTAGTCACCCCCGGCGAGGGAGCTTTCACCTATGAAGAGGGCACCGTGGTCGACCTGGTGGCCACCGCCGCAACCGGCCACGTCTTTGTCAACTGGACCGGTGATACCGGCACTATCGCCGATGTCGATGCCGCCTCAACCACCATCACCATGAACGCCGACTACTCCGTCACAGCCAACTTCGTGGAGGTGGAGGGGGTGGCCTTCCCCGACCCCAACCTTGAGGCAGTAATCCGGGAGGCCATCGGGAAGCCCACAGGGCCAATCTACGAGTCCGACCTGGAAGGGCTCACCTCCCTTTCCGCCATATACAAAGACATCGCCGACCTCACCGGGCTCGAGCACTGCATCAACCTGACATGGCTCGATCTCCGCAATAACCGGATAAGCGATATCTCGGCCCTGGCGGGCCTTACGAACCTTACCTGTCTGAACCTTGACTACAATGATATCAGCGACATTTCGCATCTGGCTAACCTCACCGACCTCAAGTGGCTCTACCTGTCCAGAAACACGATAAGCGATATCTCCCCGCTGGGCAATCTCAGCGGCCTGCTGTTCCTCTACATCCATACCAACCAGATAAGCGTGCTCCCACCGCTATCCAACCTGACCGGTTTGACAAGGCTCATCATTCACTCCAACCAGATAGACGATATATCCCATGTCGCCGACCTCACGAAGTTGACCTGGCTCTACGTTAACAATAACAACATAAGCGACATCTCCTCGCTGACCGGCCTCACCAGGCTGATTAGGGTGCAGCTCTCGCATAACAGCATAAGTGATATCGAACCGCTGGTGCTCAATACTGGACTGGGCGCGGGGGACACAGTCTGGCTGGAGGGGAACCCGCTGAGCGCGGCGGCGCTCGATCACATAGATGTTCTCAGGGCAAGAGGCGTTACTGTTTACTACTGATAGTCTCCTGAGGTTGAACAGGGTTTGAGTGGCAGGATGAATGGAGGTGATGGCGGTTAGCATAGTGAAACGAGATTATGGTAGAATTTGGCACTTATCAGGCCAACCGCACCGGCACTGGAGGAGAACCTAGAGGGAGTGGCATTCCGCTTCGGCAAGAGCGACTGACTGCTGCAGAGGCTTCGCAATCGACCACGCGAGCCCGATCACAGCGTCGGTCAGCGCTACTTGGCCGGATCAGATAGGGGCGACAGAACTGCCCCACAGTAAGGAGAGGCAAGGAGGACCAGGAGTATGAAGAGGCGATCTCTGTATCTAATCGTGGTTGTGGCGCTGGTGCTGGGCATGGCGCTTCCGGTGGCAACATCGGTAATGGCCTCAGGAATCGGCGGGAACAAGACGACGGTGCAGAACCCGGGAGACCCGCAGCATCCCGTGGATCGGTACGTCATAGGTCAGACGATCTACTACTCCCTTATGATCGACAACCGGAGTTCGACTGAGGATATGATAGTCAAGATCCGCGACAGAATCCCGCTGGATCCTGCCACTGGTGATGAGATTCCGGGTGTGACAACGACGTACTGGTGGAACAACGACACTTCCCAATGGGTTCTGTCAGACCCGGACACTCCTGTGACGATTCCGCCCGATGAGTCCTGGTATGGGACGTTTGAGTATGAAATCATCGAAGACGGCGTTCTGAAACACCCGGTCCTTGACATCGATGTCTGGGTGAATGAGCTTTTGGCGTCGGGCACACAGGGTCCGGACACGGTCAACTATGCTCAGGCGAAGACTGTGCGCGTCATCCAGCCCGGAATCGAGCTACAGAAGGATGTGACTCCCGGTGTTGCCGAGGTCGGCCAGAACGTCACATACACATTCACCATTACCAACACAGGTGACTGGCCGCTGGAGAACATCACCATTGAGGACGACAAGCTCCCCGATCCCGATCTGCAGGCTGAGATACCGGGAGACCTGGTTCTGGCTGAGCATGGTGAGGAGGGCGATTCGCACACCTTCACCTACGAATACACTATCCAGGAGGGAGACCTGCCGCTGGAGAACACGGCAACCGTCTGGGGTACGGCAGAAGACTTTGACCCGGACATCGAAGTTGCTGTAGTCAGCGACACCGACGAAGCCGAGGTGACCCTCGACGCCGACCCTTCGATAGCCATAGAGAAGGCGGTCTGGGACGGAGAGGAATGGCAGTAT
>PXES01000327.1 GCA_003564655.1 Paracoccaceae bacterium | reverse complement strand
TGCGTTGCCGTTCTGCAACGGATCCTCACCGAGTTTCGGGTTAAACCGCACCCATCGTTGCCTCGTGATTCGCACGGGCATGCACTGTCTGACCCATGCTTTCGGCACCCCTGACGGCGTAACGGACGCGCCTCAACCCCAACCGTCAGCGGCGATCAGCGCCCTGAGGCGCGCATCGTCATAGGTGGCTTCCAGCCGCTCTGCCTCGGCCCGGGCAGCGGCTTCGGGATCGCCCTCGACCTCGCCCATGGTGACCTTGCGCCATTCGGCCAGATAGGCGTCTGCATCGCGCGCACCCACCTTCATCGCGCAGCGGTCGATGGCCTGCTCGAACCGCTCGGCGAGCTGGACCTTTTGCGCGCGCCGCCCCTTGCCGACGATCACCTGCGCCGGAATGTCCCGCCAATACACCACCACTAGCTGCGTCATCTGCCACCCCTTCTGCGCCACTGTCATATAAAACATAGGCCGTTCTCGCGCTATGGCGGACGGGTTCGGAAACCGCAACCACAAGATGAGCGCGCCGCATGATCGTCGCGCGCGGCGTTGCGCAAATACTTGCTTATGCGCGCGTGCCGGATTACCTTGGACCCAACTCGAAATTGGAGGGCGAATTATGCCGCCCGAGCGTCCCGCAGGCGCGGACGCTGCTGACAAAAGGACCGGTCCGGCCCATTCTGCCGTGACCTCCAGACCGGTGCAGGCACCGCGCCAATCCCGGCCCAGTTCGCCGCCGCTCTATGCGGCGCTCGACCTGGGGACGAACAGTTGTCGGATGCTGATCGCGCGCCCCAAGGGCACGCAATTCGAAGTCGTGGACAGTTTTTCCAAGGCGGTCGAGCTTGGCACCGGGCTCAAGACGTCGGGTGTGCTGTCGCACCGCCCGATGCAGCGCACCCTGCAGGCACTGCGCATCTGCCGCTCCAAGCTCGAGCATCACAGGGTCGGCAACATGCGGCTGGTGGCGACCGAGGCCTGCCGCCGGGCGCGCAACGGCAATGACTTCATGCGGCGCGTGCGCAACGAAACAGGGCTGCGGCTCGACGTGATCACCGCCGAGGAAGAGGCGCAGCTTGCTGTCGTCTCCTGCGCCTCGCTGATCGCGCCAGAGACCGAGCAGCTTCTGGTCATCGATATCGGCGGCGGCTCGACCGAGCTGGTGTGGATCGACCTGTCGCGCGTGCCCCCTGCCGGGCGGCGCAATGCGATCATGCGCATGCATGACGGTGCCTTCGTGCGCGACCCCCACCCCGGCCAGCCGCATGTGGTGGACTGGATCTCGGTTCCGCTGGGTGTGGCGACGCTGAAGGACTATTTCCGCGAAGTCGATGACGACGCGGCGCGATTCGCGCTGATGAGCTGGTATTTCGAGGAACAGCTCGAAGCCTTCGCCCCCTATCGCGACGACACCGCGCACAAGGCGTTCCAGATCATCGGCACCTCGGGCACGATCACCACGGTCGCGGCCTCCTACCTGCGGCTGAAGCGGTATGACCGCAACAAGGTGGACGGGCTGGTGATGAACTCGGCGCAGGTCGATGCGGTGATCCGCGAATCCCTGGCGCTTGGCCCCATCGGGCGGCGCCAGGACCCGCGCATCGGGCGCGAGCGGCACACGCAGATCATGTCGGGCGCGGCGATCCTGACAGCGCTGATGCGCGTCTGGCCGACCGAGCGGATGTCGGTCGCCGACCGGGGCCTGCGCGAGGGGCTCTTGTATGCGCAGATGAGCCGGGACGGCGCGCTCGGGCTGGAATCGTGAGGCAGGCATGAGCACGGGCAAATCCTCCGGGCGCGGCCAGCGCGAGTTGAAGGTCAAGGTCAAGACAGCGCGCGGGCGAAAAACATCCTCGACCCGCTGGCTGCAGCGGCAGTTGAACGATCCCTATGTCGCGGCCGCGCGGCGCGAGGGCTATCGCGGTCGCGCCGCCTACAAGCTGATCGAGCTGGACGACAAGTATCGCTTTCTGGTGCCCGGCGCGCGGGTGGTCGATCTGGGCTGTGCACCGGGCGGCTGGCTGCAGGTGGCCGTCGCGCGCGTCAATGCGCTAGGCGAAAAGCCCGGCAAGCGCGCGGGTTTCGTGCTGGGGGTGGACCTGCAAGAGGTCGAGCCCGTGCCCGGAGCCGAGGCGCATGTGCTGGATTTTCTGGCCGAGGGGGCGGACACGCAGGTCAAGACGTGGCTCGGGGGGCGCGCCGATGTGGTGCTCTCGGACATGGCGGCGGCGGCCTCGGGGCACAAGCAGACCGATCACCTGCGCATCATGGCGCTGTGCGAGGCCGCGGCGCATTTCGCCTTTGATGTGCTGGAAGAGGGTGGCACCTTCGTCGCCAAGGTCCTTGCCGGCGGGGCCGAGGGCGAGTTGCAGCAGGTCCTCAAGCAGCGCTTCCGCAAGGTGGCGAATGTGAAGCCCCCGGCCAGCCGCGCCGACAGTTCCGAGAAATATGTTGTTGCACAAGGGTTTCGGGGACGTGGTGAAAGTGAGGCGTGATGTTTGATCCGCGCCCCGGTGAATCGCGGCTGACGGAGCCTCAGGAACCCGCTGCAACCCTCTGTTTTATAGGGCATATCGAGAGTCCGTGGACCGACCGCGCCGCCTGCCCCAAGAACCTGCGCGCGGCGCGCGAGACGGGCCGCTCCGCGACATTGCATATCGCCCCCGCCTACCGCCCGGCGCTGGAGGGAATCGCTGCAGGCGAATTGCTGGTCGCGCTCTACTGGATGAGTGAGGCGCCGCGCGACCTGTTGCGGCAGGTGCCCCGCCACCGGCCCGAGGGCGCGGGCACCTTCGCGCTGCGCTCGCCCGCACGGCCCAACCCCATCGGGCTGGGCGTGGTGCGGGTGCTGACGCTCGACGCCGGGTCGGGGCGCATCGGGATCGACGCCATCGACGCGCTGGACGGCACCCCGCTTCTGGACCTCAAGCCGCATATGCCACTGGCCGATCTGGCAGGAGCGTGATGGAATTCCTTCTTCGCATTGCCTTTTTCGCGCTGCTGATCTGGGTCGCGCTGGTCGCGCTGCTGGCGGTGATGCAGACATCGCTTCTGTTTCCGCGCAGCCTTGTCGGCCCCGCCCCGGCGCTGCCCGACCGGGCCGAAACGCGCGAGATCTCGCGCGAGGGGGCAACGCTGCACGGCGTCTATCTGCCCGGGCGCGACCCCGACCGGCCGCTGCTGCTGGGCTTTGGCGGCAATGCCTGGAACGCTGCCGATCTGGCACTGTTCCTGCAGGGTATCGCGCCCGATCATCCGGTTGCGGCGTTTCACTTTCGCGGCTACGCGCCCAGCACCGGGCGACCCTCTGCCGCCGCGCTGATGGCCGATGCCGAAGCGATCCATGATCTGTTCACCGATGAAGGCCAAGGCGAGATCATCGCCGTGGGGCTGAGCGTCGGTGCGGGCATCGCCGCGCATCTGGCCGCCGAGCGCCCGCTGGCCGGGGCCGTGCTGGTCACGCCCTTCGACAGCCTGGCGGCCGTTGCGCGCCAGTCCTTCCGTTTCGCGCCCGTTCGCCTGCTTTTCCGCCACGAGATGGCCGCGCTTGATGCGTTGAAAACCAGTGACACGCCTACTGCCATGATCATCGCCACGCGCGACGAGGTCATCCCCCCGTCGCGCGCCGAGGCGCTGGTCGCGGGGCTCGAGGCTGCCGACCATCCGCCCCGGTCGGTCGTACGGCTCGACGCGCGGCATAACGACATCTACGGCCACCCCGACTTCGCCAGCGCGCTGCGCGACGCCATTACGGCCACAAGCCCCTGACCGCCGCTGTCCCGCCACCCCCATGACACTGGTGGCGGAAGGCCGGCAGCCCGGCACGGTTTCGCGCCGGTGCAAGGCGCGCAGCACCGGCCGCGCGCATCGCCTCCCGCCCGAAACGGGGTTTCCCCCTGCCCGGCTTTTGCATTACATGGCGCAAATTCCCAACTGGACCCTGACATGGCGCGCATTCTGATCACCTCGGCCCTGCCCTACATCAACGGGATCAAGCATCTGGGCAATCTTGTCGGCAGCCAGCTTCCCGCCGACCTGTACGCCCGCTACATGCGCGCGCGCGGCCATGAGGTGATGTTCATCTGCGCCACGGACGAGCACGGCCCCCCCGCCGAGCTGGCCGCCGCCAAGACTGGCGAGTCGGTCGCCGATTACTGTGCGCGGATGCACGGGGTGCAGACCGAACTCGCGCGCGGCTTCGCGCTGTCCTTCGATCATTACGGCCGCTCCTCGAGCCCCGAGAACCACGCGCTGACCCAACATTTCGCCGCACGGCTTGGCGCGGCGGGGCTGATCGAGGAGCGCCGCGAGAAGCAGGTCTACTCGCCCACCGATGGCCGGTTCCTGCCCGACCGCTATATCGAGGGCACCTGCCCCGCCTGCGGCTACGAGCGCGCGCGGGGCGATCAGTGCGAGAACTGCACCAAGCAGCTTGAACCCACCGATCTGATCAATCCGCGCTCGGCGGTGTCGGGCGCGACCGATCTCGAGGTGCGCGAGACGCGCCACCTCTATCTGCGCCAGTCCAAACTGCGCGACACGCTGGATGCTTGGATCGACCGTCAGCAGGGCTGGCCGGTTCTGACCACCTCGATCGCGAAGAAATGGCTGCATGACGGCGACGGGCTGCAGGATCGCGGCATCACCCGCGACCTCGACTGGGGGGTGCCCGCGCAATTCGAGGGGGCGCCGTGGCAGGGCATGGAGGGCAAGGTCTTCTATGTCTGGTTCGACGCGCCCATCGAATACATCGCCGCAACCGCCGAATGGGCCCGCGAACACGGGCATAAGGCCGAGGCCTGGCGGCGCTGGTGGCGCACCGATGAGGGCGCGGGCGACGTGCGCTACGTGCAGTTCATGGGCAAGGACAATGTGCCCTTCCACACGCTGAGCTTTCCCGCCCCCCTCATCGGGTCGGGCGAGCCGTGGAAGATGGTCGATTACATCAAGTCGTTCAACTACCTCAACTATGATGGCGGGCAGTTCTCGACCAGCCTCGGGCGGGGCGTGTTCATGGATCAGGCGCTGTCGATCCTGCCCAGCGATTACTGGCGCTGGTGGCTTCTGTCGCACGCCCCGGAAAGTGGCGACGCGGAATTCCCCTGGGAAAATTTTCAGGGATCGGTCAACAAGGACCTCGCCGATGTGCTGGGCAACTTCGTCAGCCGGGTGACCAAGTTCTGCCGGTCGAAATTCGGCGAGGCGGTGCCCGAGGGCGGCGCATATGGCCCGCGCGAGGCGCAACTGATCACGGACCTGACCAGCCGGTTGCAGGCTTACATGCGCCACATGGACGCCATCGAGATCCGCAAGGCAGCCGCCGAACTGCGCGCGCTCTGGGTGCTGGGCAATGAATACCTGCAGGACGCGGCCCCCTGGTCCACCCACAAGACCGACCCGGCGCAGGCGGCAGCGCAGATCCGGCTGAGCCTGAACCTCATCCGCCTCTACGCCATCGTCGCGCAACCCTTCATCCCCGAGGCGAGCGCGCGGATCATGGCCGCGCTGGGGTCGAGCGACTGGACCTGGCCCGAGGATGTCGCCGCCGCGCTCGACCATCTGCCCGCGGGGCACGGCTTCACCGTGCCGGATGTGCTGTTCGCCAAGATCAGCGACGAGAGCCGGGCCGAGTGGGAGACACGCTTCGCCGGCCAGCGCTGAGGCGCGCAGCATCTGCCACGCCCCGTGGGCGAGCCGACTGCGACTGGTTGAGCCTGGTCAGATGATGCGGGACCGCCCCGCACGCGCTTGGCGGTCCGCGGTGGTCAGCCGCGGCCGCGCGCCTCGAGATCGGCGGCCACGGCCTCGGCGCGGGCGGCGAGTTCGGTCAGCGCGTCGGTGACATCCTCGGGGACAACCGGCACCTCGACGCGGCGCGGCTCGGGCTCGGGGCGGGCATGCAGCCGCGCGATCTCGGCGCGCGCATCGGCAAGTTCTGCATCGAGCGTGCGCGCCCGATCTTCGGCTGCGGCGGTCTTGTCAGCGAGCATCAGGCCCGCCATCAGAAGCATCCGCTCGGCGGGCACCCGGCCGATCTGGTCAAGCAGCGTGCGCGCCTCGGCGTCGAGCATTTCGGCGGCGGCGATCAGATAGTCTTCCTCGCCCGCCTGACAGGCGACAGTGAATTCCTTGTGGCCGATGGTAATGGTCTGTTCAGGCATTCGACTCTCCCGCCGTGATCATCGGCTTCAGCTCGCCCAGCACATCCTCCATCTCGACCGCCTCGGCGGCGCGCTCGGCGTGCAGCGCCTCCAGCTCGGCCAGAAGCGCGCGGTTGATGGTGCTCGATTCGATGACCTTGGCCTCGGTATCCTCGCGCAGCTTGCGATTGGCCTCGATCAGCTTGGTGTTGGCCTTTTTCAGCCGCAGCATCTCGAGGCTTTGCAGGTCAAGCTGTTCGGTCATCCGCGCCAGCCGCTTCTCGAGCGTGGAAAACGAACTCTCCTGCCGCTGACGCACGGCATTCACCCGCTCGGAGAGCTGCGCGTTGCGCGCGCGCTCGGACTCGAGCTGGGCGCGCAGCTCGGCCATGTCGCCGCTCTCCTCGCCCGGTTTCAGCGCCTCGGCCCCGCGCGTGATGCGGTCGAGCGCCTTTGCCAGACGCCGCTCCAGATCGGATATCTTGCTCATGCCTGCGTCGTTTCCCTGTCTTGCCCGTGCGCGCCCGCTGCCGATCCCGGCCAGTCGACCCCCCGCAGGCGAATCGCCCGCAGGGAAACCTGCCCTGCCGACCGGGGCCGAGCCTACAGCCAAAGCCCGCGCTTTCCAACAATCTCGCGCCGATTGCCCCGCGCGCTTGCTTGATCTTGCGGCTGGGGCTGGTATGACCCGGCTCAACTCTGGCCAGACAAGGAAGCACGACGTGGATATCGCAGCCCTGCGCAAGGCGCATCCCGATCACTGGACCCAGGCCACCGCGATCCGCGCCCTGGCGATGGACGCGGTGCAGGCCGCCAATTCCGGCCATCCGGGGATTCCGATGGGCATGGCCGATGTCGCGACGGTGCTGTTCTCGAAGCACCTGAAATTCGACGCGAGCGTCCCCGACTGGCCCGACCGCGACCGCTTCATCCTGTCGGCGGGGCATGGCTCGATGCTGCTTTACGCGCTGCTGCATCTGACCGGGTATGAGGACATGACCCTCGATCAGCTGCGCAATTTCCGGCAGTGGGGGTCGATCACGGCGGGCCACCCGGAATACGGCCACGCCAAGGGGATCGAGACGACCACCGGCCCGCTGGGTCAGGGCATCGCGACCGCTGTGGGCTTTGCCATGGCCGAAGAGAAGCTGCGCGCCGAGTTCGGGGCCAAGGTCGTCGATCACCATACCTGGGTGATTGCGGGTGACGGCTGCCTGATGGAAGGGATCAGCCACGAGGCCATCGCGCTTGCCGGGCGGCAGAAGCTCTCGAAGCTGATCGTGATGTGGGACAATAACGACATCACCATCGACGGCCGCGTCGGCCTGTCGGATGTGACCGACCAGCGCGCGCGCTTCGCCTCCGCCGGCTGGCATGTGCTGTCCTGCGACGGGCATGACCCGTCGGATATCGACCGCGCGCTGACCGAGGCGAAGTCCTCGGACCGCCCCGTGATGATCGACTGCAAGACGATCATCGGGTTCGGCAGCCCGGCCAAGGCTGACAGCGCGGGCGCGCATGGCGCGCCGCTGGGCGAGGACGAAATCGCCATCACCAAGGAAATCTATGGCTGGCCGCACGGCCCCTTCGAGATCCCCGCCGATGTGCTGTCCGCATGGCGCGCGCATGGCGCGCGCGGTGCAGGCGAACGCGCCGCCTGGGCCGACCGCCTGGCGGCGCTGTCAGGTCGCAAGCAGGCCGAGTTCACGCGCCGCATCGCCGGAGAGGCGCCGTCGCGTCTGGCCGGCGCGATCCGTGCGCTGAAAAAGCAGATCTCGGAACAGGCCCCCAAGGTCGCGACGCGCAAATCCTCGGAGATGGTGCTCGAGGTGGTCAACAAGGTCTGCCCCGAGACCTTCGGCGGCTCGGCCGATCTGACCGGGTCGAACAACACCAAGACCGCGGGGCTGGGGCTGTTCACGCCCGAGGACCGCAAAGGGCGCTACGTCCATTACGGCGTGCGCGAGCACGGCATGGCAGCGGCGATGAATGGTCTCGCACTGCATGGCGGGCTGCGGCCCTATGGCGGCACCTTCCTGTGCTTCACCGATTACGCGCGCGGCGCGATGCGGCTGTCCTCGGTGATGGGGGTGCCGGTCAGCTATGTGATGACACATGACAGCATCGGGCTGGGCGAGGATGGCCCGACCCATCAGCCGGTCGAGCATCTGGCGATGCTGCGCGCGACGCCCAATGTGCATGTCTTCCGCCCCTGCGACACGGTCGAGACCGCCGAGGCGTGGGAGCTGGCGCTGACCAGCACGCGCACGCCATCAGTGCTGGCGCTGTCGCGGCAGGGCCTTCCGACCCTGCGTCTGGCGCACAAGTCCAAGAACCAGGTTGCGCAAGGCGCCTATGTGCTGGCCGATGCGACGGGCAAGCGCCGGGCGCTGTTGATGGCCACGGGCTCGGAGGTCGAGATCGCCATGGCAGCGCGCGAGATGCTGGAGGCCGAGGGGATCGGCACGCGCGTCGTCTCCTTCCCCTGCTGGGAGCTGTTCGAGGATCAGCCCGAGGCCTATCGCCGCAAGGTCCTGCCCGCAGGGCCGGTGCGCGTGGCCGTCGAGGCGGGCATCCGCTTCGGCTGGGACCGCTGGCTTTATGGCGAACGGGGTCGGCGCGAGAAAGCGGGCTTTGTGGGGATGCATGGCTTCGGCGCCTCGGCCCCGGCGGGCGACATCTATCGCGAGTTGGGACTCACGCCCGAGGCCGTGGCGGCGAAGGTCAAGGATCTGCTCTGAACCGGCTTCCGGTTGATCGATGTGCCGCGCGCGCCGGGGGTCACAAGCGCCCTCGGGGCACGCGCAAGGCTGAGTGAGTGGGCACGGCGCCAGGGCGCTTTTTGCCGCTGCCCCCCTGCCCGGCCATTGCGCCATGACGCGGGCGAAGAAGCGCCCGCTCGGGGTCCCCACCCGCCCGCCCATGACCCGCTCGCGGGCGCTGCCCGGCCAGGGCCGGGCGGGGGCGTGCAGCCGGTGCCTTGTCGGCCTGAGCCGGATCGCGTAAGCCGGGCCTCGCAATTCACCTTCGGAGCTGCCTCATGCGTCTGACCCGCTATTTCCTGCCTGTCCTGAAGGAAACCCCGTCCGAGGCGCAGATTGTCAGCCCCCGGCTGATGCTGCGCGCGGGCCTCATCAAGCAGGCAGCCGCGGGCATCTATTCCTGGCTGCCGCTGGGCTACCGCGTGCTGCGCCGGATCGAGGCCATCGTGCACGAGGAACAGGTGCGCGCGGGCCACATCCCGATGCTGATGCCGACCCTGCAATCGGCCGATCTGTGGCGCGAGAGCGGCCGCTATGAGGATTACGGACAGGAGATGCTGCGCATCACTGACCGCCACGGCCGCGACATGCTCTACGGTCCCACCAATGAAGAGCTGATCACGGATATCTTCCGCGCGCATGTCGGCAGCTACAAGGACCTGCCGCTGACGCTCTATCACATCCAGTGGAAGTTCCGCGACGAGATCCGCCCGCGTTTCGGTGTCATGCGGGGCCGCGAGTTTCTGATGAAGGACGGCTACAACTTCGACATCGATCAGGACGCGGCGCTGCACGCCTATAACCGCCATCTGGTCAGCTACCTGCGCACCTATGAGCGCATGGGCCTGCAGGCCATCCCGATGCGTGCCGATGGCGGCCCCATCGGCGGCGATCACACGCATGAGTTCCTGGTGCTGGCCGAGACGGGCGAGTCCGAGGTCTTCTACGACAGCGCCATCACCGATCTGCGCTTCGGGGACCGGGACGTGGATTATGCATCGGTGGACCAGTGTCAGGCGGTGCTGGAGGAGTTCCCCTCGCGCTACGCCCGCACCGACGAGACGCATGACGAGGCCACCTTCCACGCCCGCGTGCCCGAAGAGCGCCGCCGCCATGCGCGCGGGATCGAGGTCGGGCAGATCTTCTATTTCGGCACCAAGTATTCCGAGCCGATGGGCGCGGTCGTCGTTAATGACCAGGGCGAGCGGGTGCCGGTGCATATGGGCAGCCACGGCATCGGGGTGAGCCGTCTGCTCGGCGCGATCATCGAGGCGAGCCATGATGACCGCGGCATCATCTGGCCCGAGGGGGTGACGCCCTTCCATGCCGGGATCGTGAACCTGAAACAGGGCGACGCGGCGGCGGACACCGCTTGCGAGAAGCTATATGCCGCGCTTGTGGCCAAGGGGCTGGAGCCGCTCTACGACGACCGGGGTGAGCGCGCGGGCGCGAAATTCGCCACGATGGACCTGATCGGCCTGCCCTGGCGGATTACCGTCGGCCCGCGCGGGCTGGCCAAGGGAGTGGTGGAACTGACCAGCCGCCGCACGGGCGAAAGCGAGGAAATGTCGCCCGAGGCGGCGGTGGACCGGCTGGCGCAGATCTACGCAGGGGTGTGAGGAAAGCGCCTGGCAGAAGCGCCCGCTTCGGGGCATGACCCTTTGCGGGCGCTGGCCCGGACGGGTGCGTGCCGCTTTTGCTTTGGAAATACGCGACGTCCTGCTATGCTGCATGTCGCTTCCCGGAGGCCGTCATGACCGAGCCTGCCCCTCCCCGCGCCGCGACCTGGCGCAAGGTGCTTGCCGCGATCCTCGATTTCCTGACCGTCTTTCTGGTGCTGGGCTACCTCATCGCGCTGGTCACCGGCGACACTACGGAGGAGGGGTTCAACCTGACCGGCCTGCCCGCGCTGGTGCTGTTCGCCGCCATCTTCGCCTATTTCTGGTTCCTGCCGAAATTCGGCGGCACGCTCTGGCAGCGGATCCTGCGCGCGCGGCCCTGAACCCCGCGCGATTGACAGCGCGCCCTGCGGAGTGCGACAGTTCGCCGCAGGGGGTAATCACATGACACGCACGGTCCTGCTGGGCACGACAAAGGGCGCGTTCGTGCTGCGCCAGCGGGCGGAAGGAGCGTTTGCCGTCTCGGGGCCGCATTGCGACGGGGGGCCCATCAACCATGTCATCGGCGACGGCGCGGGGCGGCTCTGGGCGGGCGGGGGCGGCGACTGGTTCGGCGCGGGGGTCTGGCACTCGCACGACGATGGCGAAAGCTGGGAGCTGACGCAGCTGTCTTCGGGGCAGATGGATGACTGGGCCGCGAATGACCCCGAATTCGCCGCAATGATCGGATGGCAGAAGCGGGACACCCCCTTCGACAAGGAATTCACGCAGGTCTGGTCGCTGCATCTGGCGGATGGCGTGGTCTATGCCGGGACCAAGCCCGCCGATCTGCTGGCAAGCCATGACGGGGGGCAAAGCTTCGCGCGGGTCACGGGGCTGGGCGCGCACCCCTCGCGCGCGGACTGGTCGCCGGGCGCGGCGGGGCTGATCCTGCACTCCATCGCCTCGGACCCC
>PXES01000261.1 GCA_003564655.1 Paracoccaceae bacterium | reverse complement strand
TGCCGCCAGTCCGAGCTTGACACCGAAGTGCAGAAGGCCGCTGCCAAGCGCGCCGCCGAAGGCCAGGTGATGAGCGATGACGAGCGCCGCAAGCTGGTCTCGACCGAGCAATCGCTCGAGATGGAGGCCGAACCCAAGATGCCCGCCAGCATCGCCGGGCTCGAGAATTTCTCGATCAGCGATCTGAACACGCCCGCTGAGGAGCCCGCCAAACCCGCCGACTACAGCGACGCCGACAGCTTCTTCAACCTGCCCGAGGACAGTGACGAGGCGGAAGAGGATGAGGACAGCGACGATCCGCGCAACCGCTGAGCGGCTTTTCATGGCCGTGAAACTCGGCTAGGTGCGCGAGAGTGAAGGCGGCAGTTTCGGGGAAGACACATGAAGTTCACGCTGTCCTGGCTCCGGGATCATCTGGAGACGGAGGCCGGTCTTGACGCGATCACCGCGGGTCTGACCGATCTGGGGCTCGAGGTCGAGGAGGTCAGCGACCCTGCCGCCACCCTCGGCGCGTTCCGCATCGCCCGCGTGATAGAGGCCGCGCCGCACCCCGATGCCGACCGCCTGCGCCTGTGCCGGGTCGAGACCTGGCCCGACGGCCCCGATGGCGCCGTTCAGGAGGTGCAGGTCGTCTGCGGTGCTCCCAACGCGCGCACCGGGATGCGCGGTGTTTTCGCGCCCGTGGGCACGCATATTCCCGGCACCGGGGTCGATCTGAAGCCCGGGGTGATCCGCGGCCAGCAAAGCAACGGCATGCTGTGTTCCGAGCGCGAGCTGATGCTCTCGGACGATCATGAGGGCATCATCGCTCTGCCCGAGGATGCACCGCTGGGTGTGCGCTACATCGACTATGCGGGTCTCAACGACCCGATGATCTACGTCAAGATCACCCCCAACCGCCCCGATGCGCTGGGCGTGCGCGGTATCGCGCGCGATCTCGCGGCGCGGGGGCTCGGCACGCTCAAGCCGCTGGTGGTCGAGCCTGTGGCGGGGGTGTTCGACAGCCCCGTCAGCGTGACGATCGACCCGGCCCTGAAAGACAAGGGCTGCCCGCATTTCGCCGGGCGCGTGGTCCGGGGCGTCACGAACGGCCCGTCGCCTGCGTGGTTGCAGCGGCGGCTGCGCGCCATCGGGCTGCGGCCGATCTCGGCGCTGGTCGATATCACCAATTTCTTCACCTATGACCTGAACCGCCCGCTGCATGTCTTCGATGTGGCCAAGGTGCGGGGGGGCTTGCGCATTCACCCCGCGAAGGGCGGCGAGGAATTGCTGGCGCTCGACGGCAAGACCTATTCGCTTGGTGCCGGGCAGATGGTGATTTCCGATGACACCGGCCCCGAGAGCCTTGCCGGTATCATGGGCGGCGAGCATTCGGGCTGCACCGAGGCGACGGTCGATGTGTTCATCGAATCGGCCTGGTGGGACCCGATCACGATTGCCGCCACGGGCCGGGCGCTGAAGATCAACTCGGATGCGCGCTACCGGTTCGAGCGCGGTGTGGACCCGGCCTTCCCCTTGGACGGGCTGGAGCTTGCGACGCGCATGGTCATTGACCTGTGCGGGGGCGAGCCTTCGCATGTCGTGCAGGATGGCGCGCCCCTTGACGTGGCGCGCAGCTACCCGTTCGACCCGGACCGCGCCCGTGCGCTGGTGGGCATGGATATCCCCGAAGCGGCGCAGCGCGCCACGCTCGAGGCGCTGGGCTTCCGGCTGGAGGGGGGGCAGGCCACCCCGCCCACATGGCGGCCCGACATTCTGGGGGCTGCGGATCTGGTCGAGGAGGTGGCGCGCATCGCCTCGCTCTCGAAGCTCGAGGCGCAACCCCTGCCGCGCGCACAGGTCGGCGTGCCGCGCCCGATCCTGACGCCGATCCAGACGCGCGAGCGCGCCGCGCGGCGGGCCTTCGCGGGGCTGGGCTACAATGAATGCGTCAGTTACAGCTTCATCGACCGCGCGAGCGCCGAGGCGTTCGGCGGCGGTGGCGATGCCGTGCTGCTGGAGAACCCCATCTCGTCGGAGATGACGCATATGCGCCCCGACCTGCTGGCCGGGTTGCTGCAGGCGGCGGCGCGCAATCAGGCGCGCGGCACCGCCGATTGCGCCTTGTTCGAGGTGGGCCCCGTCTTCGCGGGCGGCGAGCCGGGCGAACAGTCGCTTCAGGCCGCCGGGCTTCTGGTCGGCGCGACCGGCCCGCGTGACCCGCATGGCCAGCGCCGTGCCTGGGACCTGTATGACGCGCGCGCCGATGCCGAGGCGATTCTCTCCGCCATCGGGGCGCCTGCGAAGATGCAGATCCACCGACAAGTGCCGGGCTGGTTCCACCCCGGCCGGGCAGGTGTGCTGTCGCTGGGGCCGAAGCTCGCGCTCGCGGTCTATGGCGAGTTGCACCCGCGCATCCTGCGGCAGTATGACCTCAAGGGCCCGGTGATGGGGATCACCGTTTACCTCGGGAATCCGCCCCAGCCCAAGGCGCGCCGGACGACGCGGCCCTCGCTGACCGTCAGCACCCTGCAACCGGTCGAGCGCGATTTCGCCTTCGTGCTGGGCGCCGAGGTCGAGGCCGCGACACTTGTGAATGCCGCGCAAGGCGCCGACAAGGCGCTGATCGCGGGGGTGCAGGTCTTCGACGAGTTCACCGGGCCGCGCGCCGAGGCGCAGTTCGGCGCGGGGATGAAATCGCTCGCGATCGCGGTGCGGTTGCAGCCGCTGGACAAGACCCTCACCGAGGATGAGATCGAGGCCGTCAGCCGCCGGGTCATCGAGAAAGTGACCAAGGCAACCGGCGGACAGCTAAGGGGTTAGGCAAGCGGCGCGCTGCTATGGGCGGTGGCGAGGCCTGTGCAGCGGTGGCGCTTGATGTACCGCCGCTGGTTGATCAGGTCAGGCCTCTCGTTCGCATCTGCCGAAATCGCCCTCGGGCCGTGCCCACCCACCCCTGCACGCCCCGAGGGCGATTTTGGAAGACCCATCTGCCGGGAAAGCTGTCCCCATGCACGGCGATCAGCCCGATGTTGGGCCAGAGGCGCGCGTGTCCGGGCGTCGCCATGTCAAGACGGTCACAGCACACGCGCACAACTTGCCCGAGGCGAGGGTCTGTCCCGCCGCCATGCCGCGATGGATGCTGATTACGGGGCCGGACTCTCAGCCCGGGGGCCGTAGCAAAGCCGCCCGTGACAGGTCGATCCCGTCGCGGCGTGACAGGGCATAGGTTTGCCAATCGTCCGCCGCACTCTCCGGCAACACGCGAAACCCCAGCCGCCCCAGCACCCGCTGCGATGCGGGATTATCCCGATGCACCCGCGCGGTGATCCGCGTCAGCGCGGGGAACATGCCGAGGCAACGCCAGAGGAAACAGGCAACCATCGGTGCGGCAAGGCCGCGCCCCCAATGCTCGCGCGCCAGCCAGTAGCTGACCTCGCCCGATTGTGGTGGCGTGGTGCGCGGGTGCCACTGCATCCGCGCCTGTCCGATCACCACGCCGTCGAGTTCCGCAGCGCGCACCTTGTGATGCGCGGCCTGCGCAGAGAGGTCGATCAGCGTGCGGGCCAGATCCGCGGTCATGTCGCCGGGATAGTCCTCGTGCATGTAGCGCCACAACTCAGGCGGCGCGAGCATGGCCTGATACTGCGGCAGGTCACGCTCGGTCCAGGACCGAAAGGTGAGCCGCGCGATCGTCCCGGCGGGGGGCGGCACCGGGGCCTTGATGCGCGTATCCTTGCCAAGCAGCGTGTCGTCATGCGCCGTGTCGTCATACGCCGAGCGCTGGCGCGTGTTCCGGTCGGGTTCGGACATCCGGCGCTCCCCTGCCGTCTGTATCAAGACAGATTCTCACATAGGCGCGCCGGCAGGTCTGCGCTACCCCTGATCGCCGTGCATCGTGCGGCCGGGCCGTCAGCGCGCGACCGCATCGCCAAGCGCGCGCCAGCCGATATCGCGGCGGCAGAACCCCTCGGGCCACGCGATCGTATCGACCATCGCATAGGCCCGGTCGCGCGCCTCGCGCAGTGATGCCCCGCGCGCAGTGACATTCAGCACCCGCCCGCCCGTTGCGACAAGCATGCCCCCGCTGCGCGCAGTGCCAGCGTGAAAGACCATATGCGCGCTGTCTTCCGGGCAATCCTCGAGCCCGCGAATGATGCTGCCCTTCGCATAATCGCCCGGATAGCCCTGCGCGGCCATCACCACGGTCAGCGCGTGATCGTCCGCCCAGTTCACCGCTGTCTCGGCCAGCCGCCCCTCGGCGCAGGCCAGCATCAGGTCGAGCGCCTGCGCACCAAGCCGCATCATCAGCACCTGCGCCTCGGGGTCGCCGAAACGGGCGTTGTACTCGACCAGCCGGGGCTGGCCGTCCGCGATCATCAACCCGGCATAGAGCACGCCGCTATACGGCATGCCGCGCCGCGCCATCTCGGCCATTGTGGGGCGGATGATCTGGTCCATCGCAGCTGCGGCCACCGCGTCGGTCAGCACGGGTGCGGGTGAATAGGCGCCCATGCCGCCCGTATTCGGCCCCGTATCGCCCGCGCCCACGCGCTTGTGGTCCTGCGCGGTGCCGATGGGCAGGCAGGTCTCGCCATCAACGAGGACGAAGAACGACGCCTCCTCGCCGGTCATGAACTCCTCGATCACCACCTCGGCCCGGCCGAAGTCACCCGCGAAAACCGCGTCGATGGCGGCCTCGGCCGCATCCACTGTCGCGGCCACGACCACGCCCTTTCCCGCCGCCAGCCCGTCGGCCTTGACGACGATGGGTGCGCCCTGCGCACGCACATGAGCGCGCGCGGCCTCGGCATCGGTGAAATGCGCGTAAGCGGCTGTCGGCGCGTTCACAGCCGCGCAGATTTCCTTGGTGAAGGCCTTGGACGCCTCCAGCCGCGCTGCTTGTGCCGAGGGGCCGAAACACAGCACCCCCGCCGCACGCAGCCGGTCGGCCACGCCCGCGGCCAGTGGTGCCTCGGGGCCGATGACGACGAAATCGACCGACACCTCCTCGCAGAAGGCCAGAACCGCGCTGCCATCCGAGATGTCAAGCGCGGCGCATTCCGCGATCGCGGCCATGCCGGCATTGCCGGGCGCGCAGATCAGCCGGTCGCATTTGGGGTTCTGCATGATCGCCCAGGCCAGCGCATGTTCGCGCCCGCCGCTGCCCAGAACCAGAATGTTCATCGCGCGCCCTCTCTTGGCCTTTGCCCGCCCGCGTTCTAGGGTGTGGCCAGCCCCGTGACAAGCCGGACCCCCGGATGGACCTGATCGACACCCCCCCCGGCAACACGCCCGAATTCACCGTGGCCGAGATCTCGGGCGCGGTGAAGCGGGTGATCGAGGGCGAGTTCGGGCGTGTGCGCGTGCGCGGCGAGGTGGGCCGCGTCGTCGTGGCGCGCACCGGGCACATGTATTTCGACCTCAAGGACGACCGCGCGGTGATGGCGGCGGTCAGCTGGAAGGGCCAGGTCGCGCGCATGACGGTGCGCCCCGAGGAAGGGATGGAGGTCATCGCCACAGGCCGGGTGACGACCTTCGCGCCGCAGTCGAAATACCAGATCCAGGTCGAAAGCATCGAACCTGCGGGCGCCGGCGCGCTGATGGCGATGCTGGAAAAGCGCCGCGCTGCGCTGGCCGCCGAGGGGCTGTTTGCCGCCGACCGCAAGCGCCCGCTGCCGGGGCTGCCGCGGGTGATCGGGGGGGTGACCTCGGCGCAGGGGGCGGTGATCCGCGATATCCTGCACCGGCTGCGCGACCGGTTCGGGGTGCATGTGCTGGTCTGGCCGGTGGCCGTGCAGGGCGAGCGATGCGCGCCGGAAGTTGCGCGCGCCATCGCGGGTTTCAACGCGCTGAGCCCCGGCGGCACGATCCCGCGACCCGATCTGCTGATCGTCGCGCGCGGGGGCGGGTCGATCGAGGATCTTTGGGGCTTCAACGAGGAAATCGTCGTGCGCGCGGCGGCAGACAGCGCCATCCCCCTGATCTCGGCCGTGGGGCACGAGACCGACACCACGCTGATCGACCACGCCGCCGACCAGCGCGCCCCCACCCCGACGGCGGCGGCCGAAATCGCCGTGCCGGTCCATGCCGATCTTGCCGCGCAAATCGGCAACCTCGCCGCGCGGCTGGGGCACGCCGGGGGGCAGGCCGTGACGCAGCGCCGCCAGCGACTGACCGACCTTGCGCGCGCGCTGCCGCGCCCCGAAGGACTGCTCGCCCCGGCCACGCAGCGTTTCGACCAATGGGCCGAGCGGTTTCCCGGCAGCCTGCGCGCGCTGCTGTCGGCCAAGCGGCAGGAACTGCGCAGCACCAGCGCCGGGCTGCGCCCCGCCACCCTCGCCATGCGCATCACCCGCGGCCAGGAACAGGCCGCAGCGCTGGAGGGGCGCGCCAGCCGCGCCATCGACGCGCGTCTGGCACAATCCGGCCGTGAACTCGCCGCGCTGGAGCGTCTGCGCCAGTCGCTGGTCTACCCGGCGACGCTGGCGCGTGGCTATGCCGTGGTGCGTGATGGCGCGGGCCAGGTGGTGACGCGGGCGCGCGACGCCGCAGGCGCGGCCGCGCTGCAGATCGAGTTCCGCGACGACCGGCTGGAGGTGCGGCCCACACGCGGCCCGCGCCCCCGCCCGTCGGGCAGCAAGCCGCCACCCGGTCAGGGCTCGCTTTTCTGACGCACCGCGGCGCGCCCCGGAATGGCAGCATTTTCTTGCCGAAAATACTCAAAAATCCCCGGCGCGCAGCGCCGAGCGCCCGTGAAGGGTGCAAGGGTGGGCGGGTGGGCACCCTGAACGGGCGCTTCCCCCCCCCCCCCGCCTGAACGGCACCTTCGGCCAGCGCCCTTTACTCTGCCGGCACCGCGTCGCGGTCGTAGCTGATCGGCGCGGGCAGATGCACCAGCATCTCCTTCGGGCAGACCTGCAGGAAAGACGCCTTTTCGCGGTCCCAGTTCCGCAGGATCTCGGCCGCGCGCTGCGATTCCGTCTCGCGCGCATGCATCTCGATCAGCGCTTTCAGCTCGTCCTGCCAGTGATCCACTGTCACCGGGCAGGTCACAAGCGATTCCATGTTGATCAGCGGTGCGGCCTCGCCTTCGGGGTCGTAGAGATAGGCCATCCCCCCGGTCATCCCGGCGCCGAAATTGGCCCCGATACTGCCGAGGATCACCGCCACCCCGCCGGTCATGTATTCGCAGCCGTTGGAGCCACACCCCTCGATCACCACTTTCGCGCCCGAGTTGCGCACCGCGAACCGCTCGCCCGCGCGCCCGGCGGCGAACAGATAGCCATCCGTTGCGCCATAAAGCACCGTGTTGCCGATGATCGTGTTCTCATGCGCGACCAGCCGCGAGGACATGCGCGGGCGCACCACGATCATGCCACCCGAGAGCCCCTTGCCGACATAGTCATTGGCATCGCCATAGACTTCAATCTTCAGCCCCGGCGCGGCGAAGGAGCCCAGCGACTGCCCGGCACTGCCCGCAAGCTTTACCGTCAGGTGATCGGGCTGCAGCGCATTGCGCATCCCGAACCGTTTGACGATATGGGACGAGGCCCTTGTGCCGACAGTCCGGTGCGTGTTCTCGACCGCGTAGGACAGCTGCATCTTCTCGCCATCCTCGAAGAAGCGCGCGGCGTCGCGGATGATCTCGGCATCCAGCGTGTCGGGCACCGCGTTGCGCGGCTTGTCGCGGTCATAGCGGATGCTGGCCGCGCCATCGACGGTCAGCAGCAGCGGGTTGAGGTCCAGATCATCCAGATGCGCCGCCCCCCGGCTGACCTGCGCCAGCAGATCGGCGCGCCCGATCACCTCATCGAGCGAGCGTGCGCCGATCGAGGCGAGGATCTCGCGCACTTCCTGCGCGTAGAAGGTGATCAGGTTCACCACCTTGTCGGCATTGCCGGTGAACTTGGCGCGCAGCGCCTCGTCCTGCGTGCAGACACCCACCGGGCAGGTATTGGACTGGCATTGCCGCACCATGATGCAGCCCATGGCGATCAGGGCCGCGGTGCCGATGCCGTATTCCTCGGCCCCCAGCATCGCGGCCATGACGATGTCGCGGCCCGTGCGCAGGCCGCCATCTGTGCGCAGCGTCACCCGCTCGCGCAGCTTGTTCATCGCCAGAACCTGATGCGATTCCGACAGGCCCATCTCCCACGGGAGGCCCGCATATTTGATGCTGGTCGCGGGGCTGGCGCCGGTGCCGCCATTATGGCCCGAGATCAGGATCACATCGGCCTTGGCCTTGGCAACACCGGCGGCAATCGTGCCGACGCCCGATTGCGCCACGAGCTTGACGCAGACCTTCACGCGCGGATTGATCTGTTTCAGGTCATAGATCAGCTGCGCCAGATCCTCGATGGAATAGATATCGTGATGCGGCGGGGGCGAGATCAGCGTCACCCCCGGCGTGGAGTGGCGCAGCTTGGCGATGAGCTTGGTCACCTTCATGCCGGGAAGCTGGCCGCCCTCGCCGGGTTTGGCGCCCTGGGCCACCTTGATTTCCAACTCCTCGCAGGCGTTGAGATACTCCGCCGTCACCCCGAACCGCCCCGAGGCCACCTGCTTGATCTTGGCGCAGGGATTGTCGCCATTGGGCAGCGGGTGGGCATGCGCCGGGTCCTCGCCCCCCTCGCCGGAATCCGACTTGGCGCCGATGCGGTTCATCGCGATGTTCAGCGTCATATGCGCCTCGGGCGAGAGCGCGCCAAGCGACATGCCCGGCGTCACGAACCGCTTGCGGATGGCGGTGATAGATTCCACCTCCTCAATGGGGATGGGCTTGCCCAGTGGCTTGATATCCAGCAGATCGCGCAGATGGATCGGCGGGTTGGCCGCCTGCGCGCTGGAATACTGCTTCCACAGCGCATAGGACGAGGTGTTGCAGGCCTGCTGCATCAGGTGCATGTTCGTCGCTTCCCAGGCATGTTTCTCTCCCGAGCGCCGCGCCTTGTAGAAGCCGCCGATTGGCAGCACGTCCTGCCCCAGACGCCAGCCCTTGGCGTGCACCTCTTCGAGTTTCATCTGGATGCCGTGCAGTCCGATGCCGGAAATGCGACTCTGCATACCGGGGAAATACTCGGCCACCAGCGCGCGGCTCAGGCCCACGGCCTCGAAGTTCAAGCCCCCGCGATAGGACGAGATCACCGAGATCCCCATCTTCGACATGATCTTCAGAAGCCCGAGATTGATCGCGTCGCGGTAGCGGCGCATCGCATCGACCAGTGACCCCTCGACCAGCCCCCGGTCGATCCGGTCGGCGATGGTCTCCTGCGCCAGATAGGCGTTCACGGTCGTCGCCCCGCAGCCGATCAGAACGGCGAAATAATGCGGGTCGATACATTCGGCCGAGCGCACATTGAGCGAGCAGAAGGTCCGCAGCCCCTTGCGTGTCAGCCAGCCATGCACCGCGCTGGTGGCCAGGATCATCGGCATGGCGACCTTGTCGGGCCCCTGATGCTCGTCTGTCAGCACCAGATGTCCCGCGCCCGAACGCCCGGCATCCTCGGCCTCGGCGCGGATGCGTTCCAGCCCTTCGCGCAGCGCATCCTCGCCCGCATCTGCCGGGATCGTGCAGTCGATATGGGCAACCTGATCGCCGAATTCGCGCACCATCTCGGCGAATTCGCCATTTGCGACAAAGGGGGTTTCCAGCACCAGGATTTCGGTCTGCGAGGAATCCTCGTCGAGCACGTTCTTGAGGTTGCCGAACCGCGTCTTGAGGCTCATCACCCGGAATTCGCGCAAGGAGTCGATTGCCGGATTCGTCACCTGGCTGAAATTCTGCCGGAAGAAATGCGACAGCGGGCGGTAAAGCTTGGAGAGCACCGCAGCGGGTGTGTCATCGCCCATCGAGGCGATCATCTCCTTGCCGTCCTCGGCCATCGGCGCCAGCACCTGCTCGATTTCCTCGATCGTGTAGCCGGCCGCAACCTGGCGGCGGCGAAGGTCGGCAGCGCTCATGCCGCGCGTCTCGGGGACATCGCGCAGTTTCTCGTTCAAATCGACGATCTTGCTGGTCCAGTCGCCAAAGGGCTGCGAGGCCGCCAACCGGTCCTTGATTTCGGTGTCGTGATAGAGTTTCCCCTCGGTCATATCCACGGCGATCATCTGCCCCGGGCCCAACGCGCCCTTTTCGCGCACGGCCAGTTCGTCCACCACGACCATCCCGGCCTCGGATCCCGCAATCAGCAGCCCGTCGCCGGTGACGACATAGCGCATGGGCCGCAGCCCGTTGCGGTCAAGCCCCGCGCACACCCAGCGGCCATCGGTCATCGCGAGTGCTGCCGGTCCGTCCCAGGGCTCCATCACCGAGTTGCAGTAGGAATACATGTCGCGCCAGGCCTGCGGCATCTCGACCGCCTGCTTGGACCAGGCCTCTGGCACCAGCATGGTCTTGGCCATTGGCGCATTGCGTCCCGCGCGCACCAGAACCTCGAACACCGAATCCAGCGCCGCCGAGTCCGACGCGCCCGAGGCGACGATGGGCTTGATATCCTCGGCCATCTCTCCGAACGCGCCCGAGGCCATGCGGATCTCGTGGCTTTTCAGCCAGTTGAGATTGCCCTTCAGCGTGTTGATCTCGCCGTTATGCGCCAGCATCCGGAAGGGCTGCGCCAGCCACCATTGCGGAAAAGTGTTGGTCGAATAGCGCTGGTGATAGATGGCAAAGGCGCTCTCGAAGCGGTCATCCTTCAGGTCGGGGTAGAATTCGGCCACCTGCTCGGCCAGCATCATCCCCTTGTAGATGATGCTGCGGCACGAGAGCGAGCAGATGTAGAACCCCGCGATGCCCGCGGCCATCACGGCCTTTTCGATGCGGCGGCGAATGACATAGAGTTCGCGCTCGAACGTCTCTTCATCCGTGCCCTTGGCGTTGCGGATCAGGATCTGCTCGATCTCGGGGCGGGTGGCGTTGGCCTTCTCGCCCAGCACAGCCGTGTTTACCGGTACATGGCGCCAGCCATAGATCGCATGACCCATGCGCAGCACTTCGGTCTCGACGATCGTGCGCGAGCGTTCCTGCGCGGCAAAATCGGTGCGCGGCAGGAACACCTGACCGACGGCCATGAGCTGGTCCATCTGCGGCTCGTGCCCGGTGCGGCGGATCTTGTCATAGAAGAACTGGACCGGGATCTGGACATGGATGCCCGCGCCGTCGCCGGTCTTGCCATCGGCATCGACCGCGCCGCGGTGCCAGATGGCTTTCAGCGCGTCGATCCCGTTCTGCACCACCTGCCGCGAGGGCTGGCCGTCCAGTGCCACCACAAGACCCACCCCGCAGGAGGAATGCTCGTCCTCGGGGCGGTAAAGGCCGTGTTCGGCCATATAGGCGCGGTTGGCTTCCTCACGGGCGGCCCATGCGGCGTCATGCTTGGTCATGTCGGTGATTCCTTTCCTCGAGGACGCGCTCATTCCGCCGCGACGCGCGCGGGTGCGGTCAAATATTGCAGGATCGAGTCCGCCGCCTCGCGCCCGTCGCGGATCGCCCAGAC
>PXES01000283.1 GCA_003564655.1 Paracoccaceae bacterium | reverse complement strand
GACCCCGGCAGGATTCGAACCTGCAACCTGCCCCTTAGGAGGGGGCTGCTCTATCCAGTTGAGCCACGGGGCCGCACCGGTTTCGCATAGCGCGTCCGCACCCGCCTGTCACCCCCGGCCCGCCGGAGCGCAATCCGCTTGGCCCCGCCGCGATGTGGCGCTAACGTAACACCCGACCCCGCGATGCAAGAGGACCCTGCGCCTTGCCCCCCTATCTGCCCCCGGATGCGCATCGACCGCTGACGCTGCGCGATGTATCCGATGCCAGTGGCGTCAGCGAGATGACGGTCAGCCGGGTGCTGCGCAATCGCGCCGACGTCTCGCCCGCCACCCGCGAGAAGGTGCTCGCCGCCGCCAAGGCGCTGGGCTACGTCCCCAACAAGATCGCAGGCGCCCTGGCCAGCCAGCGCGTCAACCTTGTCGGTGTGGTGATCCCGTCGCTGGCCAACATGGTCTTCCCCGAAGTGCTGTCGGGCATCTCGGACGGGCTCGAGGCGTCGGGGCTGCAACCGGTCTTCGGCGCCACCGACTACAAGCCCGAGCGCGAGGAGAATGTCATCTACGAGATGCTGTCCTGGCGGCCCTCGGGGATGATCGTCGCGGGGCTGGAACATACGGACCCCGCCCGCGCGATGCTGTCAAATTCCGGCATTCCGATCGTCGAGATCATGGATATCGACGGCGAGCCGATCGACTCGATGGTGGGCATCTCGCACCGGCGGGCGGGGCGCGAGATGGCGCAGACGATCCTCGCAGCAGGGTATCGCCGCATCGGCTTTCTGGGCACCAAGATGCCCGACGACCACCGCGCCCGCAAACGGCTGCAAGGTGTCACCGAGGCGCTGGCCGAGGCAGGCACCGCGTTGGCGGCGACCGAGCATTACGCGGGCGGCTCTTCGATGGGCAAGGGGCGCGAGATGACTGCCGCGATCCTCGAACGCGTACCCGATCTGGATTTCCTGTATTATTCCAATGACATGATCGGGGCGGGCGGGCTGCTCTTCTGCCTTGATCAGGGGTTGGACGTGCCGGGGCAGATCGGGCTTGCGGGGTTCAACGGGCTGGAGCTGCTTGACGGGTTGCGGATGCGGCTGGCCACCACGGATGCGTGCCGCCGCGAGATCGGCCAGCGCGCGGCGCAGATCGTGGCGGGTATCTCGGATGACGGGGTGATCGGGGCCAAGCGGATCGAACTCAGCCCGCGGGTCGAGATTGGCGACACGATCCGCGGCTGAGACGCCCGCCCGGCCTGTCCTCAGCCGCCATCGAATGTGTAGCCGAAGCGGCGGATATCCTCGGCGCAGTCCTGCGCGACAAGGGCGGCGCCCTGCGCGTCATAGGCCGTGCGCCAGTCGGTCGGACGCCGCGAGGCGTTGACGCGCGGAAGCGGGAGGAGCGTCTGGCCCAGATGCGCCTCGAACGGTGCCAGATCCGCCTCCAGATGCTCCAGCCGCGCAAATAGGGTGCAGCGCTCGACCCCGCGGGCCGTGGTGACATAGCTGCGCGCGGGCCTGCGCTGCATCCCGAGACGGGTCTGCGGATGGCGGATGAACGCGGCGAAATCGCAGGATTTCGCAAGGCTGACAGCCGCATGCGCGAAGCTTTGCACCCGCAGCCAATGGTAATAGCTTACCATCCTGTCCCACGGGTTGCGCACCAGCGTCAGCACGAACAGCCGCGCCATCTCGTCGGCGGGCAGCAGCCCGTCGATATCGGCCAGCGTGGCGTGCTTCCAGAGCTTGCCGCGCGCGCGCATCCCGCGCAGCCGCCCAGCACGCGCGCGGGCCTCGGGGGTGTCGCCGATCAGGATGTCGGTCTCGGGCGCTGCGCGTTCCAGCGCCAGGCTCAGCGACGTGCCGCCGGTCTTGGGAATATGCACGAAGATGAAGCCGCGAGCGGGCGAGATGATCATCGGGTTCTCTCCATCGGTCGTCGGTTTGTGCGCAGGGTTGCCCGGCTGCGACCCGAGCCCCGGGCCGCGTTCAGAACTGGTCTTCCCACCACCCTTCGCCTGTCACGGGATCGACCACAACCGATATGGTGCTGCCCGGTGTCGACCGAACCAGCCGATGCCGCATGTCGGGGCGCGAGATCCCGGCGCGGCCAAAAGGCAAGGCGCAAGACCGCCACCAACGTCGCTTCGGGGTCGCTCGCCCCGGCTGACGATTTGTTTTCCTGCGCTTTCCGGCGAAAGAGGGCTGCGATTGCGTCGCCAAGACGCTCGGCGTACCAGACAGTGTTACCCATCTGTCCGGTGCAAAGCGTCCCCTTTGCCGCAGGCCGCTCACCACGGGCTTGCACCTGCCCCGATCCTGGCGCAGAAGATGCGCGCCATGGCGGGCGAAGGGGCAGGGCGATGATCGCGGTGCAGGGCTATCAGGGCAGGCGGGTCGCGGTGCTCGGGCTGGGGCGGTCGGGGCTGGCAAGCTGTGCCGCGCTGGCGGCGGGCGGGGCGGAACTGCTCGCCTGGGATGACAGCGCCGAGACGCGCGCGCAGGCCGAGGCGTCGGGGCTGGCGCTCACCGATCTGGCCCGGGTGGACTGGGCCG
>PXES01000238.1 GCA_003564655.1 Paracoccaceae bacterium | reverse complement strand
GTTGGCGAAGCTGGGGGGGGCGGGGTTGTCTGCGATGGCGGCATGGGCCGCGCGTCCTTCGGCCATCGCCGCGTCGAAGGCCGGGGCGAAATCATCGTCCGAGATCTCGGCGAAAGGCGGCAGGCGGAATTCGGTCTGCCAATCGGCAAGCAGCGGGTTGGTCATGCAGGGGGCCTCCGAGCGGGTGTTGCGGGATAGGTAGACCGCCCGTCGCCCCCCTGCAATGGCGCTAGCCGAAAGCGTCGGGTTCCGCAGCCTTGCGCTGGTCGATATAGGCCTGGATCGCCTCGTTTATCGCCGGGTCGAGCGCGGGTTGCTGGTAGTCGGCAAGCAGCTTGGCGACCCGCACGCTGGCCAGGGTCTGCGTGTCGCGTGCGCCATCCTCATCCCAGGTCTCGAAGGGTTTGTAATCCAGCAGGTCCGAGCGCCAGAAGGCGTCCTTGAAGTTCGCCTGCGTATGTGCGCAGCCAAGGAAATGCCCGCCGGGGCCGACCTCGCGCAGGGCGTCCATGGCCTGCCCGTTCTCGGACATGTCCACCCCCTTGGCGATCTGATGCAGCGCGCCGAGCTGGTCGGCATCTATGACGAATTTCTCGAAACTGGCGACCAGCCCGCCTTCCAGCCAGCCGCAGGAGTGAAGCATGAAATTGACGCCCGCCAGCAGCGCCATGTTCAGGCTGTTGGCGGATTCATACCCCGCCTGCGCGTCGGGCAGTTTCGAGCCGCAGAACGCACCCCCCGAGCGGTAGGGCAGCCCCAGCCGCCGGGCAATTTGGCCCGCGCCATAGGTGATCAGCGCGGCCTCGGGGGTGCCGAAGGTGGGCGCGCCGGAGTTCATGTCGATCGAGGTAACAAACGCCCCCATGATCACAGGCGCGCCGGGGCGGACAAGCTGGCTGTAGGCCACGCCCGCCAGCACCTCGGCCATCACCTGCGTCAGCGTGCCCGCGACCGTGGTGGGCGCCATCGCGCCGCCCACGATGAAGGGCGAGATGATGCAGGCTTGGTTGGCCTGCGCATAGATCTCGAGAGCGCCCATCATCACGGAGTCGAAGGTTAGCGGCGAGTTGATGTTGATGAGCGAGGTCATCACCGTGTTCGTGTCCACGAATTCGGCCCCGAACAGCAGTTTTGCCATCTCGACCGAGTCTGCCGCGCGCGACGGTTCGGTGACCGACCCCATGAAGGGCTTGTCCGACAACGTCATATGTGCCTGCAGCATGTCGAGATGGCGCTTGTTCACGGCAATATCCGTGGGCTCGCAGACCGTGCCACCGGAATGGTGCAGCCATTTCGACATGTAGCCGAGCTTCACGAAATTGCGGAAATCCTCCATCGTTGCGTAGCGCCGCCCGCCATCGGCAGAGCGCACGAAGGGCGGGCCATAGACCGGGGCGAGGACGAGGTTGCGGCCGCCGATCTCGACATTGCGGGCGGGGTTGCGGGCGTGCTGGGTGAAGCTGCCGGGCGCCGTGGCGATGAGCTTGCGCGCCAGCCCGCGCGGGATGCGCACCCGCTCGCCCTCGATCTCGGCCCCGGCGTCGCGCCAGCGCTCTAGCGCGGCGGGGTTGTCAACGAAGTTGACGCCGATTTCGGCCAGCACCGTCTCGGCATTGGTCTCAATGATCTCCATCGCCTCGGCGTTCAGCACTTCGAGGTTGGGGACGTTGCGGGTGATGTAGCGAGCAGTCTCGATACTGACGGCGCTGCGCGCGGCGCGGCGCGCGGCCCCCCCGCCTGCGCCCCGCCCGCGTCGCTGGGGTGCGGGTTGCGCCGTTTCTGCCGCCGGGTCCACCATGACGTGCCACTCCTGATCGCACCGCTCCGGGGCGGTGATGTCTGTGATGGCTGGTAGCCCGGTTGCCCGGTCCGCTCTGGCCAGTTTGCGGCGCTCTGCGGTGCAAAGCGACATCCTGCCGCAACCGATGCGCTGGACTGTGCAGGCCCCGATGCGCAGATGTGTCGGGTGGGGCGGCTTGCTGATGTGGCTTTTCCCTTGCATCTGCGGCGCCATCGCCCCTATGCACATCGCGCGCTGACCGACCGTCGCGCAGCACGGAGGATCGCCATGCTGGACATGCCCGCCATCCGCGCGGATCTGCACGACCTGTACGACCTTGCCCCAAATCCGGGACTGGCCGCCCGCATGCAGACCGAATATTCCCGCATGGCGCGCGTGGTGCCGCCCGCCGACTGGGCGATCCATGCGCCCTATGTCGCGGCTATCAACGCGTTGAAGCGCGAGCGCAACGCCACCATCCTCGCGCATAACTACATGACGCCCGAGATCTTTCACGGGATTGCCGATGTGGTGGGCGACAGCCTGCAACTGGCGGTCGAGGCGACACGCACCGAGGCCGATGTGATCGTGCAATGCGGTGTGCATTTCATGGCCGAGACGTCTAAGATCCTCAATCCGGCGAAAACCGTGCTGATGCCCGACATGGCGGCGGGCTGTTCGCTGGCCGACAGCATCACGGCTGACGGTGTGGCCGAGATGCGCGCGCGCTACCCCGGCGCACCCGTGGTCAGCTACGTCAACACGACAGCCGAGGTGAAGGCCGCATCCGACATCTGCTGCCCCTCGTCCAACGCCGTGCAGATCATCCGCGCGCTGGAGGCCGAGACGATCATCATGACGCCCGACAAGTATCTGGCGCAGAATGTCGCCGCGCAGGTGCCCGAAAAGCGCATCGTCTGGTGGGAGGGCTCCTGCATCGTGCATGAGCAATACACGGCCGAGGATATCCGCGCGTTTCGCGAATGGAACCCGGGCACGCGCATCATCGCGCACCCCGAATGCCCGCCCGAGGGGGTGGCCGAGGCTGATTTCTCGGGCTCGACCAAGGGAATTCTGGATTATGTCAGTGCCGAGCGGCCCGAGCGCGCGATGCTGGTCACTGAATGTTCGATGGCGTCCAACATTTCGGATGCGCATCCGGAGGTCGAGTTCATCGGCCCGTGCAACATGTGCCCCCACATGAAGAAGATCACGCTCGAAAAAGTGCTCTGGTCGCTGCACAGCATGACTACGCAGATCGAGGTCGCGCCCGACGTGGCGGACAGCGCGCGCCTGGCCGTGCAGCGGATGATCGACCTGTCCGCGCGGGGCGGCTGAGCCGGTGCGGTGCCGTGATCGGGGCATGATTGGCGGCGCCGGGTGTTGCGCGGCAATTCTGCCGGGCGTCCCCGACCGCAGAGACCCGTGCCTGCCCGGTTTTCAACCCGAGACGCCATGACGCCGCTGCCGTCCCTGCTGCTCGAGCCGCTTGTGCGTGCGGCGCTGGCCGAGGATCTCGGGCCGGCGGGTGATGCCACCAGTCGCGCAGTCATTCCGCCGGGCCTGCGCTACGCGGCACGGCTGAACACCCGTGCGCCCGGCACAGTCTCGGGGATGCAGGTGGCCGCGATGGCGTTTCGCCTGCTCGACCCCGCGTTGGAGGTCCGCACGCTGCGCCCCGATGGAAGCCAGGTCAGCGCGGGTGAAACCCTGATGCAGATCGAGGGCGATGCCGCCGCCATCCTGAGCGCCGAGCGGGTGGCGTTGAATTTCGCGGGTCGCCTGTCGGGCATCGCGACGCTGACCGCGGCATTCGTTGCCGCGACGGCCGGAGCGAATGCGCGGATCACCTGTACCCGCAAGACGACACCGGGGTTGCGGCTGGTCGAGAAGCAAGCCGTGCTGGATGGCGGGGGCAGCCCGCATCGCTACGGGCTGTCGGATGCGATCCTGATCAAGGACAATCACATCGCAGCGGCAGGCGGGATCATCCCCGTGCTGCGGGCGGCACGCGCGCAGGCGGGCCATATGCGCCGGGTCGAGATCGAGGTCGATACGCTGGACCAGCTTGAAACTGTACTGGCGACGGGTGGTGCGGATGTGGTGCTGCTCGACAACATGGACACGGACACGCTCGCCCGCGCGGTGGCGCGTGTGAACGGCGCGCTTGTCACCGAGGCGTCGGGCAACATGCGGCTGGAGCGGATTGCCGAGGTCACCGCCACCGGGGTGGACTACATCTCGGTGGGCGCGCTGACACATTCCGCGCCGGTGCTGGATCTGGGTCTCGACTTCTGATTGGCTGATCGGGGAAAGCGCCCTCGAAGCGTGCCCACCCCCCCACCCTTGCACGCTTCGAGGGCGCTTTTGGTGCAGTTCAGAGCGGGCGCGAATGGCCGAGTCAGCCCGCGCCCGCCCCTTCGACGAAGCGGAGCAGGCGTGGCAGGCAGACCTTTTGCAGGTCGTAATTCTCGACCACTGTGGCGCGGGCGGCACGGCGCAGGGGCGCGTGGCGTTCGGGCGCGGCGAGGGCGTCGGTCAGTGCTGCGGACCAGCCCTCGACATCGAAGAAATCGACCAGCCGACCGTTCACGCCATCGCGCAGAACTTCCTCGACCGGCCCGGTGCGCGCGCCGATCACGCAGGCGCCCATCGCCATCGCCTCGAGCATTGACCAGGACAGAACGAAGGGCACGGTCAGATAGGCATGGGCGCGGCTGATCTGCATTAGCGCCATGAAATCGGAATAAGGCACCCGCCCGATGAAATGCACGCGCGACAGGTCCAGCCGGTCGCCCAGTTCGGCGAGCAGCATCTCGCGCCACGAGCCTTCGGCCGGGGATGGGCCGTAGCTGGCGCCGTCCGCGCCGATGATGACGACCTGCGCGCGGGGCCGCGCTTCGAGCACTTCGGGCAAGGCGCGCAGGAAGATATGCACGCCGCGATAAGGCTCGAGATTGCGGGCCACATAGGTCAGCCCCTCGTCGCCCGCGCGCAGGGTCCGGCCGCCGGGCAGGGTGTATCGCGCCTGCGGGTCAGGGCGCAGGCGGTTTGTGTCGATGCCATCATGGATGATGGTGATCTTGTCGCGCAGCGCGGGCGGCGCGGTGTCGGCCTGCCACTCGGTCGGCGCGAGCGCGGCATCGGCCTGCACCAGAGCCAGCGCCAGATGCCCCTGCCGCGCAACAACGGCCATCTGCGCGGCGGGGTCGCTGCGGCTGAACTCGGGGTCGAACCCGACATCGAGGCCGCGCGGCGCGTAGTAGAACTCGGAATAGACGAGCAGCCGCGCCTCGGGAAAGACTTCGCGCAGAAACAGGGTCTCGCCCCAGCCGGAATGCCCGAAGACCACGTCGGGGCGAAATCCCACCCGGTCGCGCAACTGCAGCGCCGCGCGGGCAACACGGTGGGCACGGTCGGTCATCGCCGTGTAGGTGGTGCCCAGCCGCGACTGGCGCGGGTCGGGGGGCGTGTCGGGCATGGGGTAGCGATAGGTGCGGATATCGGTCTGCTGCCGGTTCTTTTCGGCAGTCAGTGCCACGACCTGATGCCCGCGCGCGACCAGCGCCGGGGCGAGATGGCGAAACTGACCCGGAAAGTTCTGGTGAACCAGAAGAATCCGCATGCCTCAGGCGGCGCCGAGCGCGGTCATGTCGAAGGCAGCGGCCAGAAGCTGGCGGGTATAGGGGTCCTGTGGCGCGTCGAAGACCTGGTCGATGGGGCCGGCCTCGACCACATCGCCCTGTTTCATCACGATGACCTTGTGCGATAGCGCACGGACGACGCGCAGATCGTGGCTGATGAACAGGTAGGCCAGGCCATGCTTGCGTTGCAGAGGGCGCAAAAGCTCCACGATCTGCACCTGCACGGTCATGTCCAGCGCCGAGGTCGGCTCGTCCAGCACCACGAGTTTCGGGCGCAGGATCATGGCGCGGGCAATCGCTATGCGCTGGCGCTGCCCGCCCGAGAATTCATGCGGGTAGCGCTCCATCGTCATCGGGTCGAGGCCGACCTCCTCCATGATCTCGGCGACCAGTTCGCGTGACGACCGCCCCGTGGGCACGCCATGCACGCCGAACCCTTCGGAGATGATCTGCTCGATCGTCATGCGCGGGCTGAGGCTGCCATAAGGATCCTGAAACACGACCTGCAGGTTGCGCCGCAGGCTGCGCAGCGCGGCGGATTTGCGGCCCTGGATGTCGTCCCCCTCGAACCAGATCGGCCCGTTGCTGGAGATCAGCCGCAGGATGGCCAGCGCCAGCGTGGTCTTGCCCGACCCGGATTCGCCGACGATGCCCAGCGTCTCGCCCGACCGCAGGGTCAGGCTGGCACTGTTGACGGCCTTCACATGGCCCACCGTGCGGCGCAGGAACCCGCGCTGGATGGGAAACCAGATGCGCAACCCTTCGGTGCGCAGCACCTCGCGCGCCTGCGCGGGCACCGGGTCCGGCGCGCCGGTCGATTCGGCGGCCAAGAGCTTGCGGGTATAGGGATGCTGCGGGTTGTCGAAAATCTCTTCCGTTGGCCCCTGTTCGACGATCTCGCCGCCCTGCATGACGCAGACCCGGTCGGCAAAGCGGCGAACGATGTTCAGATCATGGGTGATGAACAGAAGGCTCATCCCCTCGGTGCGCTTGAGATCGACCAGCAATTCGAGGATCTGCGCCTGAATGGTCACATCGAGCGCGGTGGTCGGCTCATCCGCGACCAGCAGTTCTGGCCCGTTGGCCAGCGCCATGGCGATCATGACCCGCTGGCGCTGCCCGCCCGAAAGCTGGTGCGGGTAGGCCGAAAGGCGGGTTTCGGCGTCGCGGATGCCGACCTTCTCCAGCAACTCCAGCACCCGCGCGCGCGCCTTTGCTCCACGCAGCCCCTGATGCAACTCCAGGCTTTCGATGATCTGCTTCTCGATCGTATGCAGCGGGTTGAGCGAGGTCATCGGCTCCTGGAAGATGAAGCTGATGTCATTGCCGCGCACCTGCCGCAGCATCCGGTCCGAGGCGCCGACAAGTTCCTGTCCCTTGAACTTCACCGAACCCTCGATCTGCGCCGAGTCGGGAAGCAATCCCACACTGGAAAGCGCGCTGACCGATTTGCCAGAGCCGGACTCGCCCACCAGCGCCACGGTCTCGCTCGTGTTGACGTGAAAGCTGATCTTGCGCACGGCACGGACTTCGCGCCCTTCCTGCAGGAAGGTCACGGACAGGTCGCTGATATCCAGAACGCGGCTCATGCGAAGGTCTTTCTGGGGTCGAACGCGTCGCGCACCCCCTCGAAGATGAACACCAGCAGCGACAGCATGATCGCGAAGGTGAAGAAGGCCGAAAAGCCCAGCCACGGTGCCTGCAGGTTGTTCTTCGCTTGCAGCGTCATCTCGCCCAGGGACGGCGCCGAGGAGGGCAGCCCGAAACCCAGGAAGTCGAGCGCGGCGAGCGAGCCGATGACCCCGGTGATGATGAAGGGCAGAAAGGTCAGCGTCGCGACCATGGCGTTGGGCAGCACGTGGCGGAACATGATCTTGGTGCTCGAGACGCCCAGCGCGCGGGCGGCGCGGACATACTCGAAATTTCGCGCGCGCAGGAACTCGGCGCGCACCACACCCACAAGCCCTGTCCAGCCGAATAATGTCATGAGGAACACGAGTAACCAGAAATTCATCATGAACATCGATGACAGGATGATGATCACATAGAGCGAGGGCACCGAGTTCCACAACTCGATCACGCGCTGGAAGAACAGGTCGAGCAGCCCGCCGAAGAAGCCCTGCACCGCGCCTGCGGCGATGCCGATGACCGAAGTCAGCGCGGTGACGATCAGCGCGAAGGTGATCGACAGCCGGAAGCCATAGATGATACGCGCCAGCACGTCGCGCGCGGTGTCATCCGTCCCCAGCAGGTGTCGGTCATCGGGCGGCGATGGCGCGGCGCGGCCGATATCGTTGACGGTGTTATAGCTGTAGGGGATGATCGGCCAGATCATCCAGCCTTCGACGATCTCCTCGCCATCCACGATGCCCGTGGCGGCCTGCGCCATCGCCTCTTCGGGGGCGTCAAGGCAGAGTTCCGCGCCCCCGGTTCGGATAAGGCATTGCACTTCCGGGTCGCGATAGACGGCCTCGGTGCGGAAATCGCCACCAAAGGTGGTTTCGGCGTAAAATCGATGGATCGGGAAATGCAGCTCGCCCCGGAAGCTCACAAGAATCGGCCGGTCATTGGCGATATACTCGGCGAAAAGTGACAGGCCATACAGCACCCCGAGGATGATCAGCGACCAGAAGGCGCGCCGATTGGCACGAAAATTCCGCCAGCGCCGCCGGTTCAGCGCCGAGATGGTGATCCCGAAGCGCTTCTTGGGCTCGGGCATCGGCTGGCGGGTTCCGGTGCCTTCCTCGGTCGGGTCTGGGGCCGTGACGAAATCCTGAACGCGCTGATCCATGGCTTAGGTCTCCCGCGTCTCGAAGTCGATGCGGGGGTCGATCCAGACATACATCAGGTCTGAAAACAGATTGACCACCAGCCCAATCAGGCCAAAGACAAACAGCGTGCCGAACATCACCGGGTAATCCCGCGCAACCGTCGCCTCGAACGCCAGCCGCCCCAGCCCGTCTAGCGAGAAGATCGTCTCGATGATCAGCGAGCCGCCGAAGAACACCCCCCCAAACACCGCCGGAAAGCCCGCGATCACGATCAGCATCCCGTTGCGGAACACATGGCCATAAAGCACCTTGCGTTCGGTCAGACCCTTGGCGCGGGCGGTCATAACGTACTGCTTGCGAATTTCGTCCAGAAAGCTGTTCTTGGTCAGCAATGTCAGCGTGGCAAAGGCCGAGATGGTCGAGGCGATGACCGGCAGCGTGATATGCCAGAAATAATCCGCAACCTTGCCCAGCAGGCTGAGCTGTTCCCAGGTTTCCTGCGGCGATGTCAGCCCGCGCGCGGGGAAGATCTGCCAGTAGGACCCACCCGCGAACAGCACCAGCAGCAGGATCGCGAACAGAAAGCCCGGGATCGCATAGGCCACGATGATCAGCCCCGAGGTGAAGGTGTCGAACCGCGTGCCGTCATTCACCGCCTTGCGGATGCCCAGCGGGATCGAGACCAGATAGGCGATCAGTGTGGACCACAGACCGAGGCTGATCGAGACGGGCAGCTTCTCGATCACCAGATCGACGACCGAGATCGAGCGGAAATAGCTCTCGCCGAAATCGAAGCGCATGTAGTTCCACATCATGTGGAAGAAGCGCTCGACCGGGGGGCGGTCAAAGCCGAATTCGCGCTCAAGCTGGGCGATGAATTCGGGCGGCAGGCCGCGCGCGCCCTGATAGCGTTCGCTCTCGACCGCGCCGACATTGACATCCGCGGCACCCCCGTCGAAGGCGCCGAAGACATTTCCCATCCCCTCCATCTGGGCGATGACCTGTTCGATGGGACCGCCGGGGACGAACTGCACCAGAACGAAATTGATGACCATGACCCCCAGCAATGTGGGGATGATCAGGGCCAGCCGTCGCGCGATATAGGCGCCCATGGCTTAGCGCAGTGCGCCCGCGGCGCGCAGTTCGTCGAAGCGTTCTTGGTCAAACCACCAGAAATCCATCTCGCCGGTCGAGAAGGGCGGAATTTCCTCGGGATGGCGGAACATGTCCCAATAGGCGACCCAGACCGTATCGTTATACCACGCGGGGACCATGAACATCTCGTGCCGCAGCACGCGGTCGAGCGCCATAAGCGCTGCGTCACGCTCTTCCGGTGTCGGCGCCATCAGCGAGGCGTCGATGATGGTATCGACCAGTTCGCTGGCCAGACCGGCCGGGTTGAACAGGCTGAACTCGGCTGTCTCGGACCCGTAGCGCTGGTGCAGGCCGGTGCCGGTATCCATGAAGGCCGCATACTGATCGAAGATCATGTCATAGTCGCGGTTGCGGCGGCGGTCAGTGTGCTGGGCCGAGTCGATGCGCTGGAAGCGCGCGTCGATGCCCAGTGATTGCAGGTTCTGGACAAAGGTTTCGGTGATCGAGTCCATCGTGGCCGAGCCGGCGCTCGAGACAGGGATCTCGATGCGCATCCGCTCGCCCGCCGCATTGCGCAGCACGCCTGCGTCATCGACTTCCCAACCCGCCTCTTCCAGCAGGACGCGCGCCTGGCGCATGTTGCGCCGGTCGGTCAGCCGTTCCGGGTTCGAGGTGTGCGGCATCCGGGCGGGCTGGGTCAGGATCTCCTCGGGCACCATATCGCCAAGCGATTCCAGCAGCTCGAGCTCCAGCCCCTCGGGAGGGCCATCGGCCTGAAATTCGGTGCCTTGGGTAAAAGAGACACGCTGGTTGAACAGCCCGTATTGCAAGGTTTCGTTCGTCCACTCGAAATTCCAGGCCAGCGCGATGGCCTCACGCACGCGTTTGTCCTGCAGGAATTCACGCCCGAGGTTGAACACGAAGCCCGTCGGCGTCGGTGCAAACCCGGTGGGCAACTCGTCGCGCACCACATGACTGCGATCAATGGCCGGGAAGTCGTAGCCAGTGGCCCACTGGCGCGAGTTGTTCTCGGCGCGGAACGTGTATTCGCCGGTCTTGAAGGCCTCGAACGCAGCCGCACCATCGGCGAAATACTCGATGCGGATCTCGTCGAAATTGTGCCGTCCAACATTGATCGGCAGGTCGTTACCCCAGTAGTCGGGGTTGCGGCGGTAGGTGATGCGGCGATTGACCTCGAAACTGTCCAGCATGTAGGGGCCTGAACCCGGCGAGATCTCCATCCGCGACTGATCGAGCCGCGCGCCCGTTTCCTCATACCACGCCTGCGAGAAGACGGGGGTCGAGCCCACCTGGTCGATCAGCGACCGGCGCGAGATGCCATCCGCGAACTCGAACCGCCCCGTGTGGTCGTCCAGCGCCTCGGCGCCGATCACCCGTGCGCTGACGGCCTGCGCGTAGGAGGGCAGCCCCTGTTCCAGAAACAGGTTGTGCGAGAAAACGACATCATGCGCGGTGACAGGAGTGCCATCCGAAAAGCGCGCCTCGGGGCGCATGTGGAAGATCACCCATTCCTTGGTCTCGGGGTATTCGACCGTATGGGCCAGCAGGCCGTAGGCCTCGCCATAGGCATCGGCCGGGACCAGCCCGCCACCCATCGGTTCCGAGGTCGCAAGCAGGCTTTCATACATTGACGAGGCCAGCACCCCGGCCCGGCCCTGCCGGGTAAACGGATTCATGGAATCGAATGTGCCCTGCGCCGAGATCGAGATGCGCCCCCCTTTGGGCGCATCGGGGTTGACGTAATTCAGATGCTCGAAATCCGCATCATAGCTCAGATCGCCGTAGAAGGAGTAGCCATGCGCGCGGATGATCTCGACCTCGTCGCCCGTTGCGTCCTCTCCCGTCGCGTGGGCGCCTGAGCCGAGCAGGGTCGCCAGCAACAGCCCGGCGCCGACTTGTCTCAGCCGCATGTGAGTAGGGGTCCGCGGGATGAAATCGGCAGGGTGAAGGCGCGACATGGGCATTTCCTCCTGTAGGGGTCGGCGACGCGTTGCGCCTCGCGGGCTATTTAGCCTTTCTGGGGCGTTGTCGACGGTCGCGCAAGGGTTTCACCGAAACGACAACATAATTTGAACCTTTGCGATGAAAAGCAAACAGGCTGCCCGAGATGCGGGCAGCCTGTCGCAAAATCACAATAACTGTCGATCACCTCAGCCTTCGGCTTCCATGTAGGCGATCAGATT
>PXES01000172.1 GCA_003564655.1 Paracoccaceae bacterium | reverse complement strand
GGCTACCTGCTGGCCGCCGACAAGCTGGTCTACAAGTATTTCCGCAAGGTCAAGGCCAAGCCGCTGACCTTCGTGATGGCCAGCCTCGGTGTGATGTTCGTCACCAACGGGCTGACCCGGCTGTTCATGGGCGTCAGCGAGACGCGCTTCGAGGACGGGCAGCGGTTTCTGTTCACCGTGCGCGATTTTCGCGAATGGACGGGGCTGGCCGAGGGGATGGCGCTGCGCTCGGCGCAGGTGATCACGATCATCGTGGCGCTGGTGGCGATGGTGGTGCTGTTCTGGTTCCTCAACCGCACCCGCGCGGGCAAGTCGATGCGCGCCTATTCCGACAATGAGGATCTCGCACTGCTGTCGGGCATCAACCCCGAGCGGGTGGTGATGATCACCTGGACGATCACCGCGATTCTCTTGGTGCTTGCGGGCACGCTTTACGGGCTCGACAAGGGCTTCCGACCGTTCAACTACTTCCAGTTGCTGCTGCCGATGTTCGCCGCCGCCATCCTCGGGGGCCTCGGCTCGCCGCTGGGCGCGATCGTGGGCGCCTATGTGGTGGCCTTTGCCGAGATGGGCATCACCTATGCCTGGCGGCGGGTGTTCACCTATCTCATGCCCGAGGGGCTCGAGCCCACCTCGATGCTGCAGCTTCTGCCCGTGGACTACAAATTCGCCGTGACCTTCGCCATTCTCGTACTGGTGCTGCTGTTCCGCCCGACGGGTATCTTCCGGGGGAAAGTGATATGAGCCTGACTGCCCGCGACCTCGGCCTCTTTGCTGTCATGGGGGCCATTCTGGCCATGGTCGCCATGTTCCAGAGCCCGCAACTCGCCGTCACCATCCTGAACATGAGCCTGATCTCGGCCATCATGGCGCTGGGCGTGAACATGCAATGGGGCTATGCGGGGCTGTTCAATGTGGGCATCATGGGCTTTACGGCCGTGGGCGGGCTGGCCGTGGTTCTGGTATCCATGCCGCCTGTCCCCGAGGCCTGGGCCGCGGGGGGGCTGGGCATCCTGCTGGGGCTGATGCTGGGGGTGGCGACCATCCTTGCCGCCGTGCTGGTCTACAAGCGGATGACCCCGGGCAAGCTGCGGGGCCTTGCGCTCTTTGCCGTAATCGCGGTGGGCTTCTTCATCACGGCGCAGGTCTTCGGCCCGGCGAAATCGGCAGTGCAGTCCGTCAATCCGGCGGCGACGGGCTATCTGGGCGGCGCCAATCTGCCGGTGATCCTGGCCTGGCCCGTGGGCGCGGTGTTCGCCGCCGGGGTGGCCTGGCTCGTGGGCAAGGTCAGCCTCGGCCTGCGCGCCGATTATCTGGCCATCGCGACGCTGGGCATCTCGGAAATCGTGATCGCGGTGCTCAAGCACGAACGCTGGCTGGCACGCGGGGTGAACAACGTCACCGGCATCGACCGCCCCGTGCCGCGCCCGGTGGAACTGCAGCCGCAGCCCTGGGTGCAGTCGCTGGCCGAGAGCTTCGGCTGGTCGGTCTCGCAGACCGCCTCGGTGGTCTCGGGGCTGGGCTATTCGGTGCTGTTCCTGATCGTGCTGGGCATCCTGATCTGGCTGGCGGAACGGGCGCTCAACTCGCCCTGGGGGCGGATGATGCGCGCCATCCGCGACAATGAGGTCTCGGCCCGCGCCATGGGCAAGGACGTGACGCGCCGCCACCTGATGATCTTCGTGCTGGGCTCGGGCGTCTGCGGACTGGCGGGCGCGATGATGGTGTCGATGGACGGCCAGCTGACGCCGGGCAGCTACGAGCCGCTGCGCTTCACCTTCCTGATCTGGGTGATGGTGATCGTGGGCGGCTCGGGCAACAACTGGGGCTCGGTGCTGGGGGCGTTCGTGATCTGGTTCCTGTGGGTGCAGGTCGAACCGGCCGGACGCTGGGTGATGGAGACCATCCCCTCGGGCATGGATGTCGGCTCCGATCTGCGCCGCCACCTGCTCGATTCGGCGGCCTACATGCGGCTGCTGACCATGGGCGTGGCACTCCTGCTGATGCTGCGCTTCGCGCCGCGCGGGCTGATCCCCGAGCGATGACAGCGCGATGACAGCGCGATGAACCCGGCCGCCTGCGCCATCCTGCTGCCCGCTGCCGGCGCTTCGAAGCGGATGGGCGGGACGGACAAGCTGGTGCAGACGGTCGGGGACGTGCCGCTCTTGCGCCGCGTTGCCAGCCGCGCCCTTCGGGCCAGCGCCCGGGTCGCCGTCACACTCCCCCCCGACGCCCCGGCGCGCGTTGCCGCCCTGTCCGGGCTGCAGGTCAAACTGATCGAGGTCGCGGATGCCACCGAAGGCATGGCCGCATCGCTGCGCGCAGGCGCGACCTGGGCACAGAAACTGCCCATTGCCGCGCTGATGATCGCCCTGCCGGATATGCCCGACATTACCGCCGATGACATGCGCGCGCTGATCGCCGCACAGGCGCGTCACCCGCTTCAGCCGCTGCGCGCCTGCACCCCCGCCCGCGCGCCCGGCCATCCGACGATCCTGCCGCGCGCGCTGCTGGCAGAGTTGCGCGCCCTCAAAGGCGACACCGGCGCGCGCGCC
>PXES01000167.1 GCA_003564655.1 Paracoccaceae bacterium | reverse complement strand
GTGCGCTTCGTGATCGAGGCCGAAAATCCCGAACGGGCGCGCGCCCTTGCCGAGGTGCGCGACCGCGCCGAGGCCCGCCTGCGCGCGCTCGACGGCGTCAGTCGGGTGTCCGTCGCGCTGACGGCGCATGGCCCGGCGGCCGGGCAGAAGGCCCCGTCGCTCAAGCTGGGTCGCCACCCGACCAACACGCCCGGCAAGCAGGCGGTGCCAGGGGTGCGCAACATCATCGCCATCGGCTCGGGCAAGGGGGGGGTCGGCAAATCGACCGTTGCCAGCAATCTGGCCGTGGCCCTGGGGCGGCACGGGTTGCGTGTCGGGCTGCTGGATGCCGATATCTACGGCCCCAGCCAGCCGCGCATGATGGGGGTGGAACGGCGCCCGGCCTCGCCCGATGGCAAGACCATCATCCCGCTCAAGGCGCATGGCGTCACGATGATCTCGATAGGGCTGATGCTGAAAGAGGAAGAGGCGGTGATCTGGCGCGGCCCGATGCTGATGGGCGCGCTGCAGCAATTGCTGACCCAGGTCGAGTGGGGCACGCTGGATGTGCTGCTGGTGGACATGCCGCCGGGCACGGGCGACATTCAGCTGACGCTGTGTTCGAAATTCGAGGTGCGCGGCGCGCTGGTGGTCTCGACCCCGCAGGATGTGGCGTTGCTGGACGCGCGCAAGGCATTGCGGGCGTTTCAGACGCTCAAGACCCCGGTGCTGGGACTGATCGAGAACATGTCGACCTTCATCTGCCCGAAATGCGGCCATGAGGAACATATCTTCGGCGAGGGCGGCGTGCGCCGCGAGGCCGAGAAGCAGGGGCTGAACTTTCTGGGCGAGTTGCCGCTGAGCGTCGAGGTGCGGCTGGCAAGCGATGGCGGCGTCCCGGTCGCGGCCACCGACAGTGCCGTGGCGCGCGCGTATGAGCGAATGGCCGGGCGGCTGATCGAGGGTCTGGGCACGGGCTGATTGCGCGTCCGGGATTTCATGGAATCTGTGTAGAGCCGGTACTGAGGCGTCGTGTTCCGGGGCAGGACACGAATCACTGCGGTGTGATTCGCCGTGATTCTGCTCTCACGCGCATGTTTTCTTCGTTTTCCTCGGATATTCGGGTTTGGTCCAAGGCGGTTCGTGCCGGGAAACTGTGTTTCTCTGGCAACAGTGCAGAAGATTGCCGGACATCGTTGGAATTTCTTGGAACGCGGTTTCGCTCACGTGCCGCAGGTCAATAATCGACCTATATCGATTAGTTCCTTTTATGTTCTTACAATATGTGGTTTGCCAAGCAGATTATGCACAGAATGCTGTGGGTAACTTGTGGAAACTTTGCCCGGTCTTTTCCGACAGAAACTGATCTTTTCTATTGCCGCCCATAAAATTCCATGTCATTCCAGATAGCAAGATAAACGGGCAGCTAAGGGGCAGCAAAGACCCCGCAGAGGCAGAGTTCATACAGGCACCCGCTTGTCTTGAAAACATGAAGATCCGGCGCGCTTGCGAGCAGCATCCCCCCTCCCCCCAAGGAGCGAGCGCCAACCGGGCCCCCAGCGATGGGACAGTCGGCGGATCGGGCAGTGGCAGCAGCTCGATCCGCCGTTTTCATTTCTGCGTCCCGGCCAAGGCCGGGCGCGCCTGGCAGAAAAGGAACCGCCGGTTGGTCGCGCGCAGGTTCAAGGGCACCTACCACCAGAAGGTGGACGGCAAGGGCCGCGTGTCGGTCCCGGCGAGCTTCCGGCGCGTGATCGAGCTGTGCGACCCCGACTGGACCGAAGGGCTGCGTCCCAATTTCATCATCGTCTACGGGCTCGACTACCAGAAGCGGCTCGACTGCTTCACGCTCGAGGCGATCGAGGAAATCTATGAGCGGATCGACCTGATGCAGCCCGGGTCGGAAGAGCGCGAAGAGATGGAACTGATCTACAACTCTTTCGCGCATGACGCGCAGATCGACGATGACGGGCGCATCATCCTGCCACAATTCCTGCGCGAGAGGCTGGAGCTGGAGGCAGACGAGAAAGCGCGTTTCATGGGCCGCAACGACCATTTCCAGATCTGGAAGGAATCGACCTTCAACGTCGCCTATGCCGAGCAGAATGCCCGGATGCTCGCGGGGCGCCCGCCGCAATACGACCCGCGTGTCAAGATGCCCCACAAACCCCGCCCCGAAACCTGATGCTGGACGTGACCGCGCCGCCGCATATCCCTGTTCTGCTGGCGCCGATACTGGCGCGGCTTGGCCCCATTTCAGGGCGGTGGCTGGATGGCACGCTGGGGGCGGGCGGCTATGCGCGCGCCCTGCTCGAAGCCGGGGCGGACGAGGTGATCGGCATCGACCGCGACCCGCTGGCGCTGGAAATGGCGCGCGGCTGGGGCACGGAATACGGACCACGGCTGCGCCTGGTCGCGGGGAATTTCGCGCAGCTCGACACTCACGCGAACGGGCCGCTTGACGGGGTGGTGCTGGATCTGGGCGTCTCGTCCATGCAGCTCGACCAGCCCGAGCGCGGCTTTTCCTTCACCCGCGACGGGCCGCTGGATATGCGCATGGGCCAGGCCGGTCCTTCGGCCCGCGATCTGGTCAATGACGCGCCCGAGGGGCTGCTCGCGGATATTCTGTTCCACTATGGCGAGGAACGCGCCTCGCGCCGGATTGCCCGGGCCATCACGCGCGCCCGCACCGAAGCCCCCATCGAGCGGACCGCGCAACTGGCCGAGATCATCGCCGCCTGCCTGCCGCGCCCGAAGCCCGGCGCCTCGCACCCCGCGACGCGCAGCTTTCAGGCGCTGCGCATCGCCGTGAATGCCGAGTTCGCGGCACTGGTGGACGGGCTCGAAGCCGCCGAGCGCGCGCTGCGCCCCGGCGGCAAGCTCGCCGTGGTCAGCTTTCACTCGCTCGAGGATCGGGTTGTGAAGCGCTTTCTCGCAGCGCGCGCCGGGCAGGGCGGGCGCGCCAACCGATACGCCCCCGAGGCACCGCAGGATGCCCCGCGCTTTCGGCTGATCGCGCGCGGAGGCATCGCCCCCGACGCCGAAGAGCTGGCGCAGAACCCGCGCGCGCGCTCGGCCCGGCTGCGGCTGGCCGAACGCCTTGACGCGCCTGCGGGCGCCGTGGATCGCAGCATCCTCGGGCTGCCCGCATTGACACTAGACCAGGACAAGAGGCCGGGATGAAGGGTCTGCTCTATCTGCTGACCGCGCTGGGCGTGATCGGGCTCGCCGCCTGGGCGTATCGCGAGAACCATCTGACCCAGCAGGCGATGAACGAGCGCCGCGCGCTGGAACGCGAAATCGCCGAGTTGCAGCTGGCCATAAGCATCCAGCGCACCGAATGGGCATATCTCAACCGCCCCGACCGGCTGCGCGACCTGGTCGAGGTGAATTTCGAGCGGCTGCGGCTGGTGCCCGTCACGGGTGCGCATTTCGGCGAGATCGGCGTGATCGCCTATCCGATGCCCGAAATCCGTACCGAACCGGGCGAGACGATCGAGACATTCGGCCAGATCGAGCAGCTTTTCGGCACCCGCGACGTGACGGAGGACACCCCATGATCCGCACGCCCCTGCGGCCACTGGCCCCGGTGCTCAAGGCGCGCGCCGACGGGCAGAACCCCGATCTGATCGAGCGCGAGAACCGTCGCCTGCGGGCCGAGGCCGCGCGCGATCAGGCGCGCACGCGTGCCGAGGGGCGGTTGGTGGTTCTGGCGTTGATCTTCGTCTGTGCCTTTGTCGTGCTGGGCGCGCGAATGGGGCTTCTGGCCACGACAGAGCCAGTGGCCGTGTCGCGCGGGCTGCCCGAAGATATCTCGAGCGCGCGGGCCGATATCGTCGATCGCAATGGCCGCGTTCTGGCCACCAACCTCGCCACTCACGCGCTGTATGCCGAGACCCGGCGCATGGTCGACCCCGAGGGCGCGGCGCGCGAACTGGCGCGCATATTTCCCGATATCGACGCCGCGCGCATGGCCGCGCGTTTTACTGACCCCAATCGCCGTTTCATCTGGATCCGCACGCGGCTTTCGCCCGAGCAGCAGCAGCAGGTGCACGATATCGGCGAGCCGGGGCTGATGTTCGGCCCGCGCGAGATGCGCGTCTACCCCAATGGCCGCATGGCCGCGCATGTGTTGGGCGGCGCGCGTTTCGGCCAGCAGGGCGTGCGCGCCGCCGAACTGATCGGCGTGGCCGGGACCGAGCTTTACTTCGACGAGGATCTGCGCGACCCCGCCCGCCAGGATCAGCCGCTGGAATTATCGCTTGACCTGACAGTGCAGGCCGTTGTGACCGAGGTGCTCGAGGGCGGCAAGCAGATGCTCAACGCGCGCGGCGCGACCGCCGTGCTGATGGATGTGCACACGGGCGAGGTGATCAGCCTTGTCTCGCTGCCCGATTTCGACCCCAATCACCGCCCGCCGCCGCCCACCGAGGGCGAGCCCGCCGACAGCCCGCTGTTCAACCGCGCGGTGCAGGGCTACTATGAGCTTGGCTCGGTGATGAAGACGCTCGCCGTCGCGCAGGCGCTGGACGAAGGTGTCGTTACCCCCGACGAGAAGATCGACACGCGTGGGCCGCTGAGCTGGGGGCGCTTCCGCATCCGCGATTTCCGCGACTACGGCCCGGAACTGTCCGTGACCGATGTGATGGTGCGCTCGTCCAATATCGGCACGGCGCGGATCATGCAGCGCATCGGCGCCGAGGGGCAGCAGGATTTCCTGCGCAAGCTGGGCCTTCTGGACTCGATGCCGCTGGAAGTGGCCGAGGCCGCGCGCGCCCGGCCCCTTCTGCCCGACCGCTGGTCGGATCTTTCGGTCATGACCATCTCTTACGGGCATGGCATGTCCACCAGCCCGCTGGCGCTGGCCTCGGCCTATGCCACGATGGTCAATGGCGGGCGGCGGGTCACGCCCACGCTGCTCAAGCAGCACAGCATCCCCGGGGGCGAGCAGGTGATCTCGGCGCGCACATCGGAGCAGATCCGGCTGATGCTGCACCAGGTCGTGCAGGAAGGGACCGCGTCCTTCGCGCGGATCCCCGGCTATCCGCTGGGCGGCAAGACCGGCTCTGCCGACAAGCCCAACCCCCGCGGCGGCGGCTACATGAAGGAGGCGGTGCTTGCGACCTTCGCCTCGGTCTTTCCGTCGCATGAGCCGCGCTATGCGCTGATCGTCACCCTCGACGAGCCCGTGGACACCACTGGCCCGGAACCGCGCCGCACGGCGGGCTGGACGGCAGTGCCCGTCTCGGCCGAGATCACGCGCCGTGTCGCGCCGCTTCTGGGGCTGCGGCCCACGCGACTGCGCGATGCCACCGCCGCCTTCGCACAGGGCCATTGAACCCCGCGCCCGAAACGGAGTAAACGCCCCCAACCCGCCTGACAGGAGAGCGCCCGCGTGATCGACCTGCCTGCCCGTCCGCTCTCGGCGCTTGGCCTCAGCCCCTCGCGGGGGGCCAATGTCACGGTCACGGGGCTGGCCATCGACTCGCGCCAGGTCCGCGAGGGGGCGCTGTTCGCCGCCCTTCCCGGCAGCCGCGTGCATGGCGGCGAGTTCATTTCCTACGCGTTGCGCATGGGGGCAGCGGCGGTGCTGACCGACCGCGAGGGCGCGGCGCTGGCGCGCGAGACACTGGCGGGCGCCGAGGCCGCGCTGGTGCTGGCCGAGGACCCGCGCGCCACATTGGCCGGGGCCGCGGCGCTGTGGTTCGGCGCCCAGCCCGAGGTGATGGTCGCGGTCACCGGCACCAATGGCAAGACCTCGGTCGCGAGCTTCACCCGCCAGATCTGGGCGCATCTGGGCCTCGAGGCCGCCAATCTGGGCACTACGGGTGTCGAGGGGGCCTTTTCCGCGCCGTTGGCCCACACCACCCCCGACCCGATCACCCTGCATCGCCTGCTGGCCGAGATGGCGCAGGCGGGTGTCACCCATGCCGCGATGGAGGCCTCGTCCCACGGGCTCGACCAGCGGCGGCTTGACGGGGTGCGGCTCGAGGCGGCGGCGTTCACCAATCTCAGCCAGGATCATCTCGACTATCACGCCACGATGGCGGCGTATTTCGACGCGAAAGCTCAGCTTTTCGCCCGGCTCCTGCCCGAGGATGGGGTGGCCGTCATCAACATGGATGACCCTTACGGGCCTGAGATCCTCGCCATCGCCGAGGCGCGCGGGCAGGGGACGCTGACCATCGGGCGGGCAAAGGAGGCCGATATCCGCATCCTCGCCCAGCGGTTCGAGGCAGCGGGGCAGGTGCTGCGGTTTTCCTGGGATGGCCGCGTCTATCAGGAGCATCTGCCGCTGATCGGCGGGTTTCAGGCCGAGAACGTTCTGGCCGCGGTCGGGCTGGTGCTGGCCTGCGGCGCCGAGATGCCCGACATTGCCATGCGCCTGTCGCGGCTGGAAGGCGTGCGCGGGCGGATGCAACTTGCCGGCACCCGCGCCAATGGTGCGCCGGTCTTTGTCGATTACGCCCATACACCCGCAGCGGTCGAGGTCGCGCTCAAGGCGCTGCGCCCGCATGTCATGGGTCGGCTGATCGTCGTGCTGGGCGCTGGGGGGGACCGCGACCGAGGCAAGCGCGCGCTGATGGGCAAGGCCGCTGCGGAATGCGCCGATGTTGTATATGTGACAGACGACAACCCAAGATCCGAAGATCCTGCCGCAATCCGTGCAGAGATTCTGCAAGCCTGTCCCGACGCGCATGATATCGGCGACCGTGCCGAGGCGATCCTGCGCGCAGTTGACAGCCTCGCCCCCGGCGATGCGCTGCTGATCGCGGGCAAGGGGCACGAGACCGGGCAGATCGTCGGCGACACGGTCTATCCCTTCGATGATGTCGAACAGGCCTCGGTCGCCATCGCCGCGCTCGAGGCGCGGATATGAGTCTCTGGACCGCACAGGACGCCGCCCGCGCTACGGGCGGGCAGGCGACGCGCGACTGGCAGGCGACGGGACTGTCCATCGACACGCGCAGCCTGCAACCGGGCGATCTGTTCGTGGCGCTGCAGGCCGCGCGCGACGGGCATGATTTCGTGGCTCAGGCGCTGGCGAAGGGTGCGGCCGCCGCGCTGGTCAGCCACCCCCCCGAGGGCGTGGCCGAGGACGCCCCGCTTCTGATCGTGCCGGATGTGATGGACGCGCTGCGCGCGCTTGGCGCGGCGGGGCGCGCCCGGTCGCGCGCCCGCGTCATCGCCGTGACCGGCTCGGCGGGTAAGACCTCGACCAAGGAGATGCTGCGCGAGATGCTGTCCGATTTCGGGCAGGTCCACGCCGCCGAGGCAAGCTTCAACAACCACTGGGGGGTGCCGGTCACCCTCGCGCGGCTCGACCCGGCGGCGGATTTCGCGGTGGTCGAGATCGGCATGAACCACCCCGGCGAGATCGAACCGTTGGCCCGCCTCGCCCGCCCGCATGTCGCGCTGATCACCACCATTGCCGCCGCGCATCTGGAAGCTTTCGACAGCATCGATGGCATTGCCGCTGAGAAAGCAAGCATTTTCGAGGGGTTGGAAGGTGATGCGCACGCCATCTATCCTGCCGATCTGCCCACCACCGCGATCCTCGCAGCGGCCGCCGGTGCGGGGGGGCTGCCCTTCGGGCGCGCCGCCCCGCAGGTCACGCTGGACGAAATGACACTCACCCCGACTGCGCTTGTGCTGCGCGCCCGCGTGGCCGAGGTGCCGGTCGTGCTGCGGCTGCGCGATGCGGGGGCGCATTTCGGCATGAACGCTCTCGGCTGTCTGGCGGTGGCGCATGTGCTGGGGCTGGATCTGGCGCGGGCGGCGATGGCGCTGGGCCGCTGGCAGCCGCCGCAGGGGCGCGGCGCGCGGGCGCGGCTGCGCCTCGACCCGGTGGACGAACTTTACTTCACCCTTCTCGACGACGCCTTCAACGCCAACCCGGCCTCGCTCTCCGCGGCGCTGTCGCTGCTCGCCGCGATCCCCCCCGAGACCCCGCCCGACCGCCGCCCCGGCCAGCGCATCGCGATCCTGGGCGACATGCTCGAGCTTGGCCCCACGGAGATGGAGATGCACCGCGCCATCGCCGATGACCCCGCCATGGCCGCCATCGACACCGTGCATTGCGTCGGCCCCCGCATGGCCGCGCTCCACGCGGCGCTGCCCGAGACGAAGCGTGGCAGACAGGTCCCACTTGCCGAGGATCTGGCGCAGATCGCGCATCAGTTGGTTGCGCCCGGCGACGTGGTGCTTGTCAAAGGGTCGAAGTCGAGCCTCGTCTCGCGCGTGGCCGACCGGCTGCGTGATCTCGAACCCGCCCCGCGCGAGAGGATATAGAGATAACATGCTGTTCTGGCTGACCGAATTCGCCGACACCCTGCCAGGGTTCAACCTGTTCCGGTTCATCACCTTCCGGGCGGGGGCGGCGTTCTTCACGGCGCTGGCCTTTGGCTTCTTCTTCGGCCCGCCGCTGATCAACATGCTGCGCCGCCGCCAGTCGAACGGCCAGCCGATCCGGCCCGACGGTCCCGAAAGCCATCTGCTCACCAAGACCGGCACGCCGACCATGGGCGGGCTTCTGATCCTCTCGTCGCTGAGCGTGGCGACACTGCTCTGGGCGCGGTGGGACAATCCCTATGTCTGGATCGTGCTGGTGGTGACGCTGTGTTTCGGCGCAATCGGTTTTGCCGACGACCTCGCCAAGGTCTCGCGCGGCAATGTCAAGGGCGTGCCGGGCCGCGTGCGGCTGGGCCTTGGCGTGCTGATCGGCCTTGCAGCGAGCTTTGCCGCAATGAGCGTGCACCCGCCCGCGCTGCAGGGACAACTCGCCGTGCCGGTCTTCAAGGAAGTGCTGTTCAATCTCGGCTGGTTCTTCATCCCCTTCGGCGCCTTCGTCATCGTCGGCGCGGCCAATGCGGTCAACCTGACCGACGGGCTCGACGGGCTCGCGATCATGCCGGTGATGATCGCTGCGACCACGCTGGGGGTGATCGCCTATGCCGTGGGCCGCGTCGACTTCACCGCCTATCTCGATGTGCATTACGTCCCTGGCGTGGGCGAGTTGCTGATCTTCACGGCTGCGCTGGCGGGGGCGGGGCTGGGGTTCCTGTGGTATAACGCGCCGCCCGCAGCGGTGTTCATGGGCGACACCGGCAGCCTCGCGCTGGGCGGCGCGCTCGGCGCCATCGCTGTCGCCACCAAGCACGAGATCGTGCTCGCCGTGGTCGGCGGCATCTTCGTGGTCGAGACGCTTTCGGTCATCATCCAGGGGCTCTATTTCAAGACCACCGGGCGGCGCGTCTTCCTGATGGCGCCGATCCACCACCATTTCGAGAAGAAGGGATGGGCCGAGCCGCAGATCGTGATCCGCTTCTGGATCATCGCGCTGGTGCTGGCACTGATCGGGCTGGCCACGCTGAAAGTGCGCTGACCACGCACTGCCTGCATTTTCTTGCCAGAAATACTCACCCCTCGCACCGACAGGCGCGCGGGGGCTGCGTGTTGCAGCCGAAAGCGCCCTCGGGCCGTGCGGGTGGGTGGGCGGGGCACGGCCCGAGGGCGCTTTCGGACGACGCTCGTGCCCAGCACCCGGCGCTTATCTGGCCGCAAACGCCTCAGCGCAGCCCGGCGCAGAAAGCCTGTATCCGCGTGCAGGCCTCCTTCAGCGCGTCGTCCGAGGTCGCGTAGCTGACCCGGAAACAGGGCGAGGTGCCAAACGCCGCGCCAAAAACCACCGCGACGCCTTTCTCCTCCAGCAGCGCCGTGGCGAACGCCTCGTCATCGCTGATCGCGGCCCCCCCTTCCGAGGTCTTGCCGATGCAGCCCGCGATGGACGGATAGACATAGAACGCGCCTTCGGGAACCGGACACGCGACACCTTCGGCGGCGTTCAGCATCTCCACCACCATGTCGCGGCGGCGCTGGAAGGCCTTGTTGTTCTCGGCGATATAGTCCTGCGGTCCGGTCAGCGCCTCGACCGCCGCCCATTGGCTGACCGAGCAGGGGTTCGAGGTCGATTGCGACTGGATCTTGCGCATCGCCCCGATCAGCTCTTTCGGCCCTGCCGCGTAGCCGATCCGCCAGCCGGTCATCGCATAGGCCTTCGAGACGCCATTGACCGTCAGCGTCCGGTCATAAAGCCCCGGTTCCACCTGCGCGGGCGTGCAGAACGTGAAATCGCCATAAACCAGGTGTTCATACATGTCATCCGACATCACCCAGACATGGGGGTGGCGCATCAGCACCTCGGTCAGCGCCTTCAGCTCGTCCCACGTATAGCCCGCGCCGGTGGGGTTCGACGGCGAGTTGAAGATCAGCCATTTGGTCTTGGGCGTGATCGCGGCCTCCAGCGCCTCTGGCGTCAGCTTGTAGGCGGTCTCGGCGGTGGCCTCGGCGATCACCGGCTCGCCGCCCGCCAGCAGCACCATGTCGGGGTAGCTGACCCAGTAGGGGGCGGGGATCACCACCTCGTCACCCGGGTTCAGCGTGGCCATCAGCGCATTATACAGGACCTGCTTGCCGCCGGTGCCGACTGTCACCTGGCCGGGCGCGTAGTCCAGCCCGTTGTCGCGCTTGAACTTGGCGCAGATCGCATCCTTCAGTTCGGCGATGCCATCGACGGCGGTGTATTTCGTTTTCCCTGCGTCAATCGCCGCTTTTGCCGCATCCTTGATGTTCTGCGGCGTGTCAAAGTCGGGCTCGCCGGCGCCCAGCCCGATCACGTCGCGGCCCTCGGCCTTCAGCTCGGCAGCCTTGGTCGTGACAGCGATGGTCGGCGAGGGTTTGACGCGCGCGAGGGTGTCCGAGAGAAAGGCCATGAGGGAACTCCGGTTTGTAACTGGGTCGCTTTGTTCATATGGTGCGGCCCGCACCCCTTCAACCCGAAACCCGCTGCGGAGGCAGAAGCGATGACCGATGACGATGACAGCACCAACTGGTATTCGGGCGAACATGCGACCTTTGGCGACCGGCTGACCGCAGCGCGCCAGGCGCAGGCGCTGGGCCAGGCGCAGCTTGCCCACAAGCTCGGCGTGCGCCTCAAGACCGTGCAGGCCTGGGAGAACGACACCTCCGAGCCGCGCGCCAACAAGCTGCAGATGGTGGCGGGGCTTCTCAATGTCTCGATTCGCTGGCTGCTGACCGGCGAGGGCGAGGGCGTGCTCGAACCCGCCTCGCCAGACGAATTGGCCAAGGACGCCGAGACCGTGCTGCGCGACATTCAGCAGATGCGAACCCAGATGACGCAGCTTGCCACCCGAATGGGCCGCGCCGAGAAGCGCCTGCGGCTGATCCTGCGCGAGACGTTGTGATGGACGCGCGCGAGGCGCGGCTGCGCAAGCTGCGGATGCGGTCGTGGCGGCGCGGCATGAAGGAGATGGACCTCATCCTCGGCCCGTTCGCCGATGCCGAGCTTGCAGCCTTCGATGATGCGCTGCTGGAGGCCTATGAACAGATGCTCGACGAGAATGACCAGGACCTCTACCTCTGGGTGACCGGTGCGACGCCCTGTCCCGAACGGCTGGCGCCGCTTCTAGGGCGGGTCGCGCGCGCGGCGGGCGTGGCGCGCGCCGGTTAACGCATTTTTCGTTCCTGC
>PXES01000028.1 GCA_003564655.1 Paracoccaceae bacterium | reverse complement strand
TCAATCGAGAACGCGCGCTGGCTGATATTGCTGCCGATGATCTGTTCAAATTGACGCTTCAGGTTCTCCATCACCATGAAGGTCGGATCACCATGCACCAGCACCCGCACCCCGCCACCGATCTGCAACGGCTCGGGCAGCACTTGCGGCGGCGCAATGGTCTGGCTGGCGGGCATGTAAGAGGCGCCATAGTAATAGTCGCCCTCGGCATCCGGCGCATTCGCGGTGGTCTCGGCACTCAGGCGCATGATTCGGTCCGCAAACTGGCGCCAGTTGGCCATCAGGCGCTCGGTCGGATGCAGCGAGAAGGACCGCCCGGAGCGGGTTCTGACCCGCTGCTCGATCAGCCCGGATTGCAGCATGCGCTGCAATTTCCGGCGCCCGGTCGCATAGGGAACCCCAGAGGCCGAGATCAGCATCGTCGCAGTGACGATCTTGCCGCTCAGATGCGCGCGCAGAAGCGCTATCGTGATGTTCAGATACGGATTCGGCTCGGCAATCTCCATCGCGGTGTCGAGTTCGGCCTCGACGGCCTCGAGGAACGCCAGCGCGGCGGGCAGCGCCGATGTTTCTGTCGCTGCTGCGGTGACGGCACGCGCCGGAACGCGCGAAAAATCTCCTTTCTGGATATCTTCCAGCTGCACAACCCGTGCCTTTCTCGTGTCATCGGGCATTCCTGCCCCTTTCCGTGCGTCCACCAACGCCTTGCCCTCCAAAGATGTTCAAAATCGACACGCGATCATACCGCCGAAATGTCCAATTCGAACATCACGTTATTCATAATGAACAAATTCGCAGTATTGTTGCGGGTGAGAGTAGGCAATTTTCCACTGACGTTACTTGCGCCTGACGAGCCACCGGAGGGCTCGGAGGGCAGGGCACGGACGATGAACCCAATGGGAGGAACACCATGCGTAAATCCATGAGCATTCTGCTCGCCAACTGCGGCACTCTCGCCCTGGCAGGCGCTGCGTCGGCAGATATGATCCGGATCGGGATCACACAGAACAATGTCGGCATCGACAGCTATCAGACGACATACGAGCGCGCCTTCATCGAGGCCGCCGATGCCAATGACGACGTCGAGGTCATCGTGCTGGACGCCGGCGGCGATGTCGCTCGCCAGATCAACCAGATGCAGGATCTGATCCAGCAAAACGTCGACGCGATCATCATCTGGCCGACCGATGGGCAGGCGCTGGTCCCCGCCGTCCGCAGTGCCTATAACGAGGGCATTCCGGTCATCGTGACCAATTCGAACATCGCCGAAGCGGGGATGGACTTCATCGCCGCCTTCTCCGGGCCGAACAACATCCAGCAGGGCATCTACTCGGCCGAGATGCTGTGCGAAGCGCTGGATGGCGAGGGCGAGATCGTGCAGATCACCGGCATGCCGGGCTATACCACGGCCATCGAGCGCCAGCAGGGCTTCGATGATCGCCTGGCGGAACTGTGCCCCGATGTGGTGCAGCTGGACATCCAGCCCGGCGACTGGAACCGCGAGCGCGCTCAGCGCACGATGGAGACTTTCCTGACCCGCTTCGACAATATCGACGGCGTGTATTCGGGCGATGACAACATGGGCGTCGGCGCGCTGAACGCCGCCATCGACGCAGGCCGCGCCGAGGGCATGGTCTTCATCGGGGCGACCAACTTCGCGGTCGGCTATGACGCGATGGAGCGTGGTGAATACTGGGGCTCGGTCTATCAGTCCCCGGTGGATGACGCCCGCGCCGCGCTGCAGACCGCGCTCGACGTGCTGGCAGGCGAGGACGTGCCGAAGCTGAACTACTTCGACACGCCGAAGATCACGCAAGAGAACATGCACGAGTTCGACCGCCCGGTTTTCTGATCCCGGGCAGCTATCAGGGCGGGCGAGTCCCGCCCTGATTTTCGTGATACGATGCGTGTATCGTCACCCGCGCCGGGGAGGGCGCGGGCCATGACTTTTCGGGAGGACCCAGATGCTGTTGACCCGCCTCAAGGCCGGGGGCCCTGCGATTGCAAAGCAGGGTATCCTCATCGCCTTCATCGTCTTCATGATCGTGTTTTCGTTCATGTCGGAACGGTTCATGACCACCGCGAACATCATGTCGGTGTTCCGGCAGGCGACGATCATCGGTGTCATCGCACTCGGGGTCACGATTGTCGTGATCGGCGGCAATCTGGACCTGTCGGTGGGCTCGATGCTGTCCTTCGCGACCGTGCTGGTGGTCGATCTGCATGACAAGATCGGCCCGGAACTGGCTATTCCTGTCATGGTCCTGGCGACATTGTGCCTTGGGGCGATCAACGGGTTCCTGATCGGGATATTACGACTTAACTCGCTGATCGTGACGCTCGGGATGCTCTCGGCCATTCAGGGGCTGGTGCTGATCTACTCGGGCGGACAGAATGTCGATATCGCGGATCAGAGCGGCACCTGGTTTGCCATCTTCGGGCGCGGGGCGATCTTCGGCGTCGCCACACCGATCATCATCTTTCTCGGGCTTGCGCTGATCTTCCATGTCATCATGACGACAATGCCCTTCGGGCGGCGCGTCCATGCCGTGGGCGGCAACCCGACGGCCTCGG
>PXES01000201.1 GCA_003564655.1 Paracoccaceae bacterium | reverse complement strand
TCGGGGGGTGCGGGGGGCAGACAGCCCCCCGCCTCGCCGCCTGCAAAGGAGACCTCCATGTCCTATGATCTCATTGTCATCGGCTCCGGCCCCGGCGGCTATGTCTGCGCCATCCGCGCGGCCCAGCTCGGGCTGAAGGTCGCCTGCGTCGAGGGGCGCGAGACGCTGGGCGGCACCTGCCTGAACGTGGGCTGCATCCCCTCCAAGGCGCTCTTGCACGCCACGCATCAGCTGCATGAGGCCGAGCATAATTTCGAGGCCATGGGGCTGATGGGCGCCAAGCCGAAACCCGACTGGAAGAAGATGCTCGCCTACAAGGCGGATGTGATCGGGCAGAATACCAAGGGCATCGAATTCCTGTTCAAGAAGAACAAGGTGGACTGGATCAAGGGCTGGGCCTCGATCCCCGCACCCGGCAAGGTCAAGGTCGGCGACACCACGCATGAGACCAAGAAGATCGTCATCGCCTCGGGGTCCGAATCGAGCCCGCTCAAGGGCGTGGAGGTGGATGAGAAGACCATCGTCACCTCGACCGGCGCGCTGGAACTGGGCAAGATCCCCAAGAAACTCATCGTCATCGGCGCGGGCGTGATCGGGCTGGAGATGGGCTCGGTCTTTGCCCGGCTGGGCGCCGAGGTGACGGTGATCGAATATCTCGACCGCATCATCCCCGGCAATGATGGCGAGGTCGCCAAGACCTTCCAGCGGATGCTGAAGAAACAGGGGATGGACTTCATCATGGGCGCTGCCGTGCAGAAGGCCGAAGCGCTGAAGACCAAGGCCAAGGTCACTTACAAGCTGCGCAAGGATGACAGCGAGCACACCATCGATGCCGATACGGTGCTGCTGGCCACGGGTCGGCGCCCCTTTACCGAAGGGCTGGGGCTCGACAGCCTTGGCGTCAAGCTGACCGAGCGCGGCCAGATCGCCACGGACAAGCATTTCGCCACGAGCGTCGAGGGGGTCTATGCCATTGGAGATGCCGTCGAGGGGCCGATGCTGGCGCACAAGGCCGAGGATGAGGGGATGGCCGTGGCCGAGATCCTGGCCGGGCAGGCGGGGCATGTGAATTACGGCGTCATCCCCGGCGTGATCTACACCTGGCCCGAAGTGGCGAGCGTGGGCGAGACCGAGGAGAGCCTGAAAGAGGCCGGGCGCGGCTACAAGGGCGGCAAGTTCAGCTTCATGGGCAATGGCCGCGCGAAGGCCAATTTCGCGGGCGACGGGTTCGTGAAGATCCTCGCCGACAAGGAGACCGACCGCATCCTCGGCGCGCATATCATCGGCCCCTATGCGGGTGACCTGATCCACGAGGTCTGCGTGGCGATGGAATTCGGCGCGGCGGCCGAGGATCTGGCGCGCACCTGCCATGCGCACCCGACCTATTCCGAGGCCGTGCGCGAGGCCGCGCTGGCCTGCGGAGACGGCGCGATCCACGCCTGAGAGCCGCGCCCGCGAGCGGAGCCCACCCACCCGCCCATGCTCCGCTCGCGGGCGCGGCGGCGCATGGCTCATTCGTCTGGCCACCGCCAATTAGTGGGCCCCGCATCATTAAACAGATGTCCAGGGTGACTGCAGCATGTTCATGCGGCGCCATGTCGGATGTCTGCGCGCCATAGCAGCACGGGGTGATGCGGCGTCCGGCCGGTCAGGGCAGATCGGCAGCGGCTGTGCCTGCGCTGCGCCCAAAGCTCCCTCTGGGCGGGTTATTGGGCATGGCACAAGGGGCGTCCTGGCCCACAGGCAGGCAGGGGGCGGCTGGCGACGATCAGGCCGGGGCGCGTTGCGTATCGCAGCGCGGGCGGGCGAGGCAGGCGCGGGTGGCCTCGGGCGACAGGGCGGCCATTGCGTCGAACTGGGTCAGGAAGACCTGCCCGCTCAGCGCCTCCAGCAGGTGGCTGCGGCGCAGTTGATCCATGACCGGCCCCTTGACCTCGGAGAGGTGGAAGCGCACGCCGGCGGTACGAAGCCGGTCGTTGATCGTCTCGAGGCTTTCGAGCGCCGAGGCGTCGATGTAGTTGATGGCGCTGGCCTGCAACACGACATTCCGAAGCGTCGGCGTCTCGGCCAAGGCCTGCACGACATGGTTTTCCAGTGCGCGGGCATTGGGGAAGTAAAGCGACTCGTCGACCCGTATCGCCAGCACAGCGGGGTCGGTGGTGACGTGGTGGCGCGCGACATTGCGGAAATGCTCGGTCCCCGGCACCTGTCCCACAACCGCGATATGCGGCCGCGAGGTGCGGTAGAGATAGAGCCCCAGCGACAGCGCCCCCCCCGCGAGCAGGCCCTGCTCGACACCCACCAGCAGCGTCACGGCCATGGTCGCGGCCATCGCCGCGCCATCGGCACGCGAATAGGCGAAGGTTCGGGGCAGGGCGCGGAAATCCAGCAGCGAGACCACGGCGACGATGATGATCGCCGCCAGCGTCGCGCGCGGCAGAAGCTCGAGAAGGGGCGTCAGCGCCAGGACGGCGAGCGCGATCATCACGGCGGTCATGGCGCCCGCAGCCGGGGTCCGGGCGCCGGCATCATGGTTGACGATCGTGCGCGACAGCCCGCCCGTGACCGGCATGGCATTG
>PXES01000386.1 GCA_003564655.1 Paracoccaceae bacterium | reverse complement strand
TCGAAGGTGAAGCTCTGCTCCGGCCCGTCGAGTTCCAGCACCTGCGTCGGCAGCAGCTCGGCCCCGTCCGGCCCCATCAGCCCCATGGCGACCGGGATCAGCAGCGGCTCTTTCAGCGGCTGGCCGGGGGTGGGGGCGGTGTGCTGGTGCAGGGTCAGCGTATAGGTGCCGTCCTGCCAGTCTTCGGTGACATCGACGCGCGGGGTGCCGGCCTGTTCATACCAGCGCTTGAACTGCGACAGGTCGCGAAAGGTCGCTTCCTCGAACACGGCGAGCCAGTCCTCGATCGTGCAGGCCTGCCCGTCATGGCGCGCGAAATAGAGGTCGAGCGCGGCGGCATACCCCTCGGGCCCGACAAGAAGCTGCAACATGCGGATCAGCTCGGCGCCCTTTTCATACACAGTCGCGGTGTAGAAATTGTCGATCTCGACATAGCTTTCGGGCCGGACCGGGTGGGCGAGGGGGCCGTCATCCTCGCGGAATTGCCGGGTGCGAAGGGTCTGCACATCCTCGATCCGCTTGACGGCGTGGCTGCGCATGTCGCCCATGAATTGCTGATCGCGAAACACGGTCAGCCCTTCTTTCAGCGACAGCTGGAACCAGTCGCGGCAGGTGATGCGGTTGCCGGTCCAGTTGTGGAAATATTCATGCGCGATGATGCGCTCGATGCTGGCATAGTCTCCATCGGTCGCGGTCTCGGGCGAGGCGAGGACATATCTGGAGTTGAAGATGTTCAGCCCCTTGTTTTCCATCGCGCCCATGTTGAAGTCGTCCACTGCCACGATGTTGAACACATCAAGGTCATAGGCGCGCCCGTAGACCCGCTCGTCCCATGCCATCGCGCGCCGCAGCGCTTCCATCGCGTAGCCGGTCTTGCCCTCATCCCCGGGCCGTACCCAGATGTTGAGCGCCACATCGCGACCGTCTTTGGTGCGGAATCGGGCGCTGGTGGCGCGCAGATTGCCCGCGACAAGGGCGAAGAGGTAGGCGGGCTTGGGGGGGGGGTCGGCCCACTCGGCCCAGCCCGGCCCCTCGGCGACCGGATTGCCGTTGGACAGAAGCACGCGCAGGTCGGATTCGATGCGCACATCGAAGGGGGCCATCACATCGGGCCGGTCGGGGTAGAATGTGATCTTGCGGAACCCCTCGGCCTCGCACTGGGTGCAGTACATGCCGTTCGACATGTAAAGCCCGTCGAGCGCGGTGTTGCCCGCCGGTGCGATCTCGACCTCGGCGGCAAGGGTGAAGGCGCCTGCGGGCAGGGCCTCGGCGGGCAGTGTCAGGCCCGTCTCGTCGGGGAGGGCGTCGATCGGCGTGTCGTCAAGCCGCGCCGCGATCAGCCGCAGCCCCTCGCCATCAAGCCGCAGGTCACGCCCGGGGGCAACGTCCGGATTGGGACGAAAGCGGATGCGCGATGTGACTCGGGTGGTGTGGGGCGACAGGCGGAAGGTCAGGGCGACATGGTCGATCAGAAAGGGCGGTGGCTGGTAGTCGGCCAGATGGATCGGTTGCGGGGTGGTGTCGCGCATCGCGGTCTCGCTGTCCTGTGTCATGCGTCGGAGCATAGCCCGCCTGCTGCGGCGCGGCAACGCCGCGCTCAGCAGCGCCCGGCGAAGACCTGCACCCAATGCGCGCCGTCGCCGTGGCCGAACCCGACATGGGTGAAGCCCGGCGCCAGGATGTTGCGCCGGTGACCGGGCGAGCGCATCCAGCTTGCCATGACGCTGGCGACATCGCGCTGGCCGCGCGCGATATTCTCGCCCAGAGCACAGTAGCCCGTGACCCCCGCCGCCTGCACGCGTGCGGCCATGCCCTGCCCGCCGGGCGCGGTGTGGCTGAAATAGCCGCGTCGCGCCATGTCGCAGGCATGGCCCTGCGCGGCGCGCGCCAGACCGGGCGCGAGTTCCAGCGGCGCGCGGCCCGCACGCGCGCGCTCGGCATTGAGAGCGGCGAGATGTGCCGCGATCTCGGGCGCGGGGGGCAGAGTGCAGGCATGGGCGGGGAAGGGCAGGGCGAGAAGGGCAGCGAGGACGAGGTTGCGCAGCATGGGGGCGGTCCGGTGGTGGCGGGGTGGCCCAGCATGGCCCGGCCAGGTGCTGCGGGCGCATCACGATTTGAAGAGGTTGCGTGAGCATCCGCACGCCCTGCCGATGCGATGGCAGCATAAAGAGGGCGCGCGATGATAGGGATATGCTGCTGGCTGTCGCCGCACCCGCGCGAAAGCGCCCTCGGAGCGTGCCCACCCACCCGCCCCCGCACGCTCCGAGGGCGCTTTGGTCGCGGCGCTGGCGGGGCGCGCCAGGCGACCCCGCGTGAGATGCGGGCTGGCGTTGCTTGCCGAGCGTATCCCGGCGCGGCTCTGCCGGGCTTCGCACGCATTGGGTCGTCGGCGGCGTTGCCGGGCCAGAGCCATTGCGGGCCGGGCGCGACCTCGGCGCGCCCCGGGGGGCTTGGCCGGGCCTGTCTGCCAGTTTCCCGCCGCGCCCCAGACCAGGGTGCAATCTCCCCGGCACAGCCCCCGACCCTTGGCCACCGCGCTTGCACCTGCCCCGCAGCCTCGCTAAACCGCGCGCGTAAAGCTGCATCCCATTCCCGGAGCGCCCATGTCCGACATCGACCTCGAGACCGCGCGCAAGGTCGCCCATCTTGCCCGCATTGCCGTCCCCGACGACCATCTGCCCCGGCTCGCGCAGGAGCTCGGCCACATGCTGAGATTCATGGAGCAGTTGAACGAGGTCGATATCGAAGGTGTCGAACCGATGGTCTCGGTGACGCCGATGCGGCTGAAGCGCCGGGCCGATGGCGTCACCGATGGCGACATGCAGGACAAGGTGCTGGCCAATGCGCCCGATGCGCGCGAGGGGTTCTACGCCGTGCCGAAGGTGGTCGAATGAGTGCGCTGAACGATCTGACCATCGCCGAGGCCCGCGACCGGCTGCGCGCGGGCGATGTGACCTCGGTCGCGCTGACCGAGGCCTGCCTCGGCGCCATCGGCGGGGCAGGGCGGCTGAACGCCTTTGTCCACACCACCGCCGATCTGGCGCTTTCCCGCGCCCGTGCCGCTGACGCGCGGCTGGCGACGGGCGACGCGCCCGCCATGTGCGGCATTCCCGTCGGCATCAAGGACCTGTTCTGCACCGAGGGGGTGGCCAGCCAGGCGGCCTCGCACATTCTCGACGGGTTCCGCCCGCCATATGAATCGACCGTCAGCGCCCAGTTGCGCGATGCGGGCGCGGTGATGCTGGGCAAGCTGAACATGGACGAATTCGCAATGGGCTCGAGCAACGAGACCTCGACCTATGGCCCCGCCGTCAACCCGTGGAAAATCGATGATCGCGACCTGACGCCCGGTGGCTCGTCGGGCGGCTCGGCGGCGGCGGTCGCGGCGGGGCTGTGCCTCGCGGCCACCGGCACCGATACAGGCGGGTCGATCCGCCAGCCCGCGGCCTTTACCGGCACGGTGGGGATCAAGCCCACCTATGGGCGCTGCTCGCGCTGGGGGATCGTGGCCTTCGCCTCATCGCTGGACCAGGCGGGGCCGATGACGCGCACCGTGCGCGACTCGGCGATCATGCTGGCCGCCATGTGCGGGCACGACCCGAAGGACTCGACCAGCGCCGACCTGCCGGTGCCGGACTTCGAGGCCATGCTGACCGGCGACATACGCGGCCAGCGCATCGGCATCCCGCGCGAGTACCGCATGGAGGGCATGCCCGCCGAGATCGAGGCGCTGTGGACCCAAGGCGCCGAGATGCTGCGCGACGCGGGTGCCGAGATCGTCGATATCTCGCTGCCCCATACGAAATACGCGCTGCCCGCCTATTACGTGATCGCGCCCGCCGAGGCCTCATCGAACCTCGCCCGCTATGACGGGGTGCGCTACGGGCATCGGGCGACGCTCGCCCAGGGCGACGGTATCACCCAGATGTACGAGAAGACCCGCGCCGAGGGGTTCGGGGCCGAGGTGCAGCGCCGCGTGATGGTCGGCCCCTATGTCCTGTCAGCCGGGTTCTATGACGCCTATTACAACCGTGCGCGCAAGGTCCGCACGCTGATCAGCCGCGATTTCGAACAGGTCTTCGCGCAGGGCATCGATGCGATCCTGACGCCCGCCACGCCATCTGCCGCCTTTGGCCTGGGCGAGATGGCCGATGCCGACCCGGTGCAGATGTATCTCAACGATGTGTTCACGGTGACCGTGAATCTGGCCGGGCTGCCGGGCATCGCCGTGCCCGCCGGGCTAGATGCGCGGGGGCTGCCGCTGGGGCTGCAACTGATCGGCCGGCCCTGGGAGGAAGGCGCGCTGCTGAATACCGCCCAGGCGCTCGAGAGTGCTGCGGGCTTTGTTTCCAAGCCGCCGAAATGGTGGTAGTGTCCCTGAAAAAACCAGACCGAGGCAGATGACGATGCGTGTTCCCTCTTCCCTGATCGCGACCGGGCTGGCGCTGGGGCTGCTTGCGGCCTGCGACACCTCGGCCCCCTATTCCAACATCATCGACACGAGCGGGCGCGGCGTGGGCTTCTCGGATTACGCGCAATACATGCGCGCGCAAGAGGAACTGTCGCGCATCCGCCGCGCCGAGGCCGCGCAGGCGCGCAATGTCGAAGTGCCGCCCGGCGCGCCGCGCTACGGCCAGACCGTCCAAGCGAACGGGCAGTCGGGCGGGTCGGCAAGCATCGGGCAAGAGGCCGTCGCCGCCGTGCGCGGCAATGCGCAGGGCGCGAGCGGCAGCACCCAGCCGCAACAGGATTTCCCCATCGGCCAGGCGTCCGCGCCTGCGCAGGACGCTCAGCCCGGCGCGCCGCTGACGGCCATGGCACCGCAGCCCCCCGCAGGCGCCGGAGAATCGCTGCAGACCGCCAGCGCCGCCCCGTCGCAAAGCGCCGATGTCAGCGATCAGGGCTTCACCCCGCAACCCTTCGGCACCCCGCAGCAGAACCGCCTGGTCGAGCGGGATTTTGTCCCACAGGTCCGCGTCAGCGACGCCGAGATGGGCGCGGGCGACACACCCAACCTGTTCGTCTATGCGCTCTCCACCACGCATAATGTCGGCGAGCAGCGCTACGAGCGCCGCAACCCGCTGCGCTTCCGCCGGTCCGAGGCCGCCTGCGCGCAATTCCCCAGCCAGGACCTCGCGCAGGAAGCATTCCTAGCCGCGGGCGGCCCCGAGCGCGACCCGAACCACCTCGACCCTGATGGTGACGGCTTTGCCTGCTGGTGGGATCCGGCCCCCTTCCGCCAGGCCGCCCGGAACGTCCGCGCCCGCGAGTGACGCGCGCGCACGTGACGCCCGCAAAAGTGACGCCGGCAAAAGTGACGCCGGCCGAGCCTCCGATCACGCCCCATCCCTCGCCCAATTCCGGCCCGCGCCGCGACGGGCTGCGCCCGCATCTGCTGGTCCTGCACTACACGGGGATGCGCGGCACTGCGGACGCGCTGGCGCGGCTGTGTGACCCTGCCGCGCAAGTCTCGGCGCATTACGTCATCGCCCTCGACGGCCGGATCTTCGCGCTTGTCGCCGAGGAGGACCGCGCCTGGCACGCCGGCGCCGGATCGTGGGCCGGTATGCGCGACATCAACTCGCGCTCCATCGGGATCGAACTCGTGAATTCCGGCGCGCAGCCCTTCCCCGAGCCGCAGATGCACGCGCTCGAGGCGTTGATGCGCAGCATCATGACCCGCCACGACATTGCCGCGCGCGATGTGATCGGCCATTCCGACATGGCGCCCGACCGCAAGGAGGATCCGGGCCCGCGCTTCGACTGGGCGCGCCTCGCCCGGGCGGGGCTGGCCCTCGCGCCGCCGGGCCTTGGCCCCGACCGACCGCTCGCCCAAAGCCTCGACGCCATCGGCTACCCGCCCGCACTGGACGACAAACGCCTGCAGGCCTTCCGCTTTCGCTTTCACACCCTTGGCCACGGCCCCGAATCGGCCACGGACCGCCGCCGCGCCAGCGCCGTGGCCGCCGCCTTCCGCGCGGGCTGACGCTGCAGCTTCATCCTTGCCCGAATATCCCGCCCCCGTCGCGCGGCACGCGCGACGGGGGCGGCGCCCTACCGCCCTCAGCGCAGATGTCGCAGCGCGCGCGTCAGCTCGTCATGAAGCGTCGCGCGTTCCTCGGGGCTCAGGAATGCGCCCAGCTCGACCACGCGCCCCGCCCCCTCCAGCGTCAGGTAATTCTCGACCGGCCCGCCCTTTTCGCGCATCCGCACCCGCACCCAGTAGGGGTTGGCCTGCCAGTGCTGTGCGCCCGCGCGCGGATTGGTGCGCACCAGTTCGATCGTCTCGCGTGTCAGCCGCAGATCCTCGCGCAGCGTCTGCCGGTCGGCGCTATTGCGGCGCAGTGCGTACCACAACCCCCAGAGCGCCAGTCCCGCAAAGGGCAACAGCCCCCAAAGCACGGGCGTGCCCAGCGCGGCGAGCAGCGGAAGGCTGAGAAACCCCGCCGAGAGCGCGATCATCCGGGCGAATCCCACCGTGCCCATCGACAGGTTGGGCGCGAGTTCCAGCCGGTATTCGGCCCCCTCTCCGGGTGCAACGGCAAAGGCCCCGGGCGCGGTGCCCGGGGCCTTTGGATGAATGCGCCAATGGACGGGCATCAATGCGCGGGTTGCTTGTCCCACTCCTCGCGCTTGGGCAGCGTCTCGAAGGTGTGCTCAGGCGGCGGGGTGGGCAGGGTCCATTCCAGCGTGTCCGCATGCTCGTTCCAGTAGTTCTTCTCGGTGACCCGCGCGCCGTGGCGCAGCGTGTAATACATCACGCCGATGAAGAACAGGAACGAGGCGAAGCTGATGAACGCCCCGATCGAGCTGACATAGTTCCACAGCGCATAGGCCTCGGGGTAGTCGATATAGCGCCGGGGCATGCCCTGACGGCCCAGGAAGTGCTGCGGGAAGAAGGTGATGTTCGAGCCGATGAACATGGCCCAGAAGTGCACCTTGCCGGCCCATTCCGGGTATTGCCGCCCCGACATCTTGCCGATCCAGTAATAGATCCCGGCAAACAGGGCGAACACCGCGCCCAAGCTCATCACATAGTGGAAATGCGCCACGACATAGTAGGTGTCATGGTAGATCCGGTCGATGGGCGCCTGCGCCAGCACGATCCCCGTGACCCCGCCGATGGTAAACAGGAACAGGAAGCCGAAGGCCCAGAGCATCGGCGTCTCGAAACTGACCGAGCCTTTCCACATCGTCGCGATCCAGGAGAAGATCTTGATCCCTGTCGGCACCGCGATGACCATGGTGGCGAGCATGAAATAGGTCTGCTGCGTCACCGACATGCCGACCGTGTACATGTGGTGCGCCCAGACGATGAAGCCCAGCACCGCGATCGCGATCATTGCCCAGACCATGGGCAGGTAGCCGAAGATCGGTTTGCGCGCGAAGGTGGCGATGACGTGGCTGATGATCCCGAAGCCCGGCAGGATGATGATGTACACCTCCGGGTGGCCGAAGAACCACAGGATATGCTGGTAGAGCACCGGGTCGCCCCCGCCCGCCGGGTCGAAGAAGGCGGTCCCGAAGTTGCGGTCGGTCAGCAGCATGGTGATCGCGCCCGCCAGCACCGGCAGCGCCAGCAGGATCATCCAGGCGGTAATGAAGATCGACCACGCAAACAGCGGCACCTTGAACAGCGTCATGCCCGGCGCGCGCATGTTCAGGAAGGTGGTTATGATGTTGATCGCGCCGAGGATCGAGGACGCGCCCGAGACGTGGACGGCGAAAATCGCGAGATCCAGCGCGAAGCCCGACTCGGTGGTCGAGAGCGGCGGGTAGAGCACCCAGCCCCCCCCCGAGCCAAGCTGCCCGTTGCCGCCGGGCGAGAAGACCGAGGCCACGGCCATCGCCGAGCCTGCCACGAACAGCCAGTAGCTGAGGTTGTTGAGCCGCGGGAACGCCATGTCCGGCGCGCCGATATGCAGCGGCATGAAGTAGTTGCCGAAACCGCCGAACAGCGCCGGGATCAGCACGAAGAACATCATCAGGATACCGTGTGCCGTGACGACCACGTTCCAGATATGGCCGTTCGGCGTGCACTCGCCCGCGGGCGCGGCCGTCAGGCGCGCGCCTTCCATGCACATGTAATCGACGCCGGGCGTCATCAGCTCCATGCGCATGTAGATCGAGAAGGCCACGGCGATGAAGCCCACGATCCCGGCGGTGAAAAGATACAGTATGCCGATGTCCTTGTGGTTCGTGGACATGAACCAGCGTGTGAAGAAGGAGCGGTTGTCCTCGTGTCCCTGATCGTGCGTGGCTGCGTCGGCCATACGTTACTCCAGTTCCCGGTTCCTGTTGCGTTCGGGCGCAACTGTTGTCTTCGACGTCTTGCGCACTGACATGAGGTTCGCGCGCGACGGAATCCCCGCGCAGACCGCGCGGCATGTCGTGTTTCTAGAATGTGTGTTTTGTCAGAGCAATGCTCCAAGTGTCGCAGCCGGGCATTTTTTGCCCGGAAGGTCGGCAAATCGCAGGCAAGGTCTGAGCACAGCCATTGCGCCGCTGCCTTGGGCCGCGCGCGAGGCGCGTCTGATCGGGCCTGCAAGTGTGATGCGGGCGCCGCGCGCGCACCCGCAATCGTCCGGTCGTGTCATGAGGGCGCGGGCTGATCCGCCCGGTGCTGCGATCTCTTGTTGCGGTCTGTCGCAGGGGCCTTAAAGCGCCCTCGGGCCGTGCCCACCAACCCACCCCGCACGCCCCGAGGGCGCTTTGGGGCCAGTCGCCTGGAACGGGTGAGTTTGTTCCCGTATGCGCTGATCGACCGGACGGCGCGTCAGCCCGAGGCGAGTTCACGACTTGCAGGTGGCGCGTCGAACACTTCCTTGAAGCTGCGCATCAGTGCGAGGTCGAGATCCTCCATCGTGACGGGCAGGCCCAGATCCACGAGGCTCGTGACCCCGTGGCCACTGATCCCGCAGGGCACGATCCCGTCGAAATGGCTCAGATCGGGCTCGAGATTGATGGCGATGCCGTGAAAGCTGACCCAGCGGCGCAGCTTGATGCCGATGGCGGCGATCTTGTCCTCGCGCGGGCTGCCATCGGGGGCGGGCGGCTTTTCGGGCCGCTGCACCCACACGCCCACACGACCGGCGCGGCGCTCGCCCCGGATGCCGAATTCGGCCAGCGTGCGCATGATCCACTCCTCGAGCGTGTCGACGAAGCGGCGCACATCCCGCCCGCGCCGGTTGAGATCGAGCATGACATAGGCGACGCGCTGGCCCGGGCCGTGATAGGTGTATTGCCCGCCGCGCCCGGCAGGATAGACGGGGAAGCGGTCGGGCGCGATCAGATCGGCGGGGTCGGCGCTGGTGCCCGCAGTATAGAGCGGCGGATGCTCCAGCAGCCAGATCGCCTCGGGCGCGATGCCGGCACTGATCGCGGCGACGCGGTTCTCCATCGCCCGCAGCGTCTCGGCGTAATCCGCAAGCCCGGGCAGAACGGACCATTCGGGGGCAGGGGCGGGCATCGGAACCTCCGGTCTGGCAGGGCGCAGTCCTACTGCACCGCATGCGGTCTTGCCAGCCCTGCCACGGGGCGGGTGCCGGAAAATTCGGTGTTTTTCCTCTTCACAAGCGCGGGCCGAGTCAGTAAGAGGCGGGCGTTCAGGTCACTTGCGGTCGTGGCGGAATTGGTAGACGCGCAGCGTTGAGGTCGCTGTGGGGTAACTCCCGTGGAAGTTCGAGTCTTCTCGACCGCACCAGAACACCCCGGCAGGCATCCTACGCAGGGCGCGTGGCAGCCCGCGCCCCGCAGGCGTTTTTCCCGAATTTGTGCCGATGACCAGATCATGGTCCGCGCAAACCATGATTTGCCGGAAAAATAGCCGTATTGCCCGCAGTTTCCCGGAATGCCGAGTTAACGGTTGCAATCTGCGCCCGGCTTGGTTTTTACTTGGCGCAATCAGAAAACAGGCGGAACACCGCCGACAACATGGGAGAAGAGTGTGGTCGCACAACAGCAGGCCGACGGTTTCGTCGTTTTCGATGGCGTGCAGAAAAGCTACGACGGCGAAACGCTCGTCGTGAAGGACCTCAATCTTTCGGTCGGCAAGGGCGAGTTCCTGACCATGCTGGGGCCGTCGGGGTCGGGCAAGACGACATGCCTGATGATGTTGGCGGGATTCGAGACTGCCACGTCGGGGGAAATCCTGCTCGACACCCAGCCAATCAATTCGGTACCGCCCCACAAGCGCGGGATCGGCATGGTCTTCCAGAACTACGCGCTGTTTCCGCACATGACGGTGGGCGAGAACCTGGCCTTCCCGCTGGAGGTGCGCGGGCTGGGCAAGTCGAAGCGCGAGGAGAAGATCAAGCGCGCGCTCGACATGGTGCAGATGGGCGCCTTCGCCAACCGCCGCCCGGCGCAGCTGTCGGGCGGGCAGCAGCAGCGCATCGCGCTGGCCCGCGCGCTGGTGTTCGAGCCCGAGCTGGTGCTGATGGATGAACCGCTCGGCGCGCTTGACAAGCAGTTACGCGAACACATGCAGTTCGAGATCACGCGGCTTGCGCATGATCTGGGAATCACCACGGTCTACGTCACCCATGACCAGACCGAGGCGCTGACCATGTCGGACAATGTCGCGGTGTTCGATGACGGGCGCATCCAGCAGCTCGACGCGCCGGATGTTCTGTACGAAGAGCCCAAGAACAGCTTTGTCGCGCAGTTCATCGGCGAGAACAACACGCTCGACGGGGGCATCAAGGAAATCAAGGGAGATAGCTGCGTCGTCCAACTCGATGACGGGGCGTTGATCGACGCCAAGCCCATCAACGTGTCGAAGGTGGGCGAGCGTACGCGCGTCTCTATCCGCCCCGAACGGGTCGAGGCCAACAAGGATCGCCTCGACTCCGACGCGCATCTGATCAAGGCGGAAGTGCTGGAGTTCATCTATATGGGCGACGTCTTCCGCACCCGGCTGAAAGTGGCCGGAAACGAGAATTTCATCATGAAGACCCGCAACGCGCCTGACCAGGTGCGGCACAAGCGTGGCAGCATGATCGAAATCGGCTGGTTGCCGAAGGATTGCCGTGCACTGGACTGTCCAGAATGACAGGCAGCGCGGTTTCCCGGTGACGGGTCCGAGGGACAGAAACTGTCGAATTCAGCACGGGCAGAACCCGGGCTGATCTGACCAACCAAGGAGGAATACATGTCATCCAAAGTGAAAATGATCGCGCTCAGCTCGGCGGTCAGCGTCATGGCGCTGAGTGCCGCTGCCGATGATCCGGTGTCGCTGACCATCGTCTCGTGGGGCGGGGCATATACGGAGAGCCAGATCCGCGCCTATCACGAGCCGTGGATGGAGATGAACCCGCATGTGACCATCATCAACGATGACGGCTCGGCGAACGCGCTGGCCAGCCTGCGCGCGCAGGCCCAGGCGGGCAACGTGACCTGGGACCTGGTGGACATGCTGCCGTCGGACGCACAGCTCGCCTGTGACGAGGGCATCATCCTGGAAATCGATGTGGACGAGATGCTGGCCCCTGCGCCCGATGGCACACCCGCATCCGAGGACTTCCTGCCCGGCTCGCTGGACGGTGACTGCTTCATCCCGCAGATCGTCTACTCGACCGTGCTGACCTTCCGCCCGGACGCCTTCCCGGAGGAC
>PXES01000221.1 GCA_003564655.1 Paracoccaceae bacterium | reverse complement strand
TCACGTTCACATTGCCCGCGACCTCGCCGGTGCCCTGCAAGGTGCCGCCCGCGTTCACGTTCACCGTGGCAGAATCGTCATCGGTATCGCCGAAGGTGTCGTTCACGCGCAGCGTCCCGGCGTTGACATTGGCCACGCCGGTGAACTGGCTACCCGGCGCGTTTTCGCCGGTCAGCGTCAGCGTCCCGGTGCCGACCTTCTCGAAGAAGCCGGCGCCCGAGATCACGCCGCCGAAGGTTGAGTCGCTCCCGTCCCCCGCGATCAGGCCGCCAGAGCCCGTGGTCACGATGCTGCCGCCCGCACCTCCATTGAGCTCGCCCACGGTCAGGGTTTCATTCGTTGTGACGGTTCCGCCATCGGCCTGCAGTGTGCCCACGGTATCGGCTGCGTTCACGTTCACCGCGCCGCCAGTCACGCTCAGGGTGTCGGTATCCGACAGGTCGCTGCCTGCGTTCAGGTTGAGGGTGCCGCCCGAAACGCTGGTGTCGCCGGTCACGCCCCCGGCATTGTCGAAGGTCCCGCCGGTCACCTCTAGCGAGGCGATGTTCCCGAGGTTCGAGCCAGTGCCGGCGCTCTCCACGGCGCCCGCCTGCCCCCCGCTGAGGTTGTTGAACGTGCCGCCAGCCTCGTTATCCACATCTCCCAGCGTGCCCGCGTTGATCACCGTCCCGCCGGTGATGGTCGTCAGCCCGGTCACCGCTCCGTCGGCACCGACTGTCGTCATTCCATCCTCGTTCAGCAGCGTGCCGTCGAGTTCGCCGTCGATATTGGCCGTCGCCGCGTTTTCGAGCGCCGCCTCAAGCGTGGAGACGGCGCCGATGGTCAGGGTGGCCGTATTCAGATTCTCGAATGTTCCGTCGCCTCCGTCGACGATGACCGTGGTGCCGCCCGGTTCGATCATGAAGGTGGCGTTGTCTTGATTGGTCACGTCCTGATTGAAGGTGACGGTCCCACCACCGGCCAGTTCGACCACGCCATCATCGCCGCCGTCACTTTCGTTGACGAACGCCCCGTTCACCGCGAGGTCGCCTTGCTCCAGACGGATCTCGCCAACATTCGAGATCGCGGGCGCATCGAGCGTCATCTGGTCGCCAACGCCGCCATCGTTGAAAACGAGCTCGCCGTTACCGAGGTTGTTGATCGCCGTCGCATCCTCGAGCGAGCTGCCATTTCCGATTGTGACAAGCCCGGAGTTGTTCAAGGTATTGCCGGTGCCCGACAAGGTGGCGCCAGCATCCAACTGGATCCGGCCGCCGTCCTCGTTGGTGATGGTGTCTGCTATGATCGTGCCGTTCTCGCCGACGACGATCACACCGCCGTCCTCGTTGGTCAGCTCACCGGTAATCGTCATGGTGTGGGCGCCGGCGGAGCCGACACCCTCGGGCAAGACGCTCAATCCCTGTATCGGGTTGCCGTCACCGTCCAGTTCCCCAGCACTGTTGATGACATCGCCATCTACGGTCATGGTTCCGGCCACGGCAAAGCTACCATCGGTATTCGTGACATCGCCGGTTATGTCGCCGGAAACGAACATCCCGGACGAATCGGGAATCGACACATCCCCGTCGACGTAAACCAGCTGACCGCCCGAATTGGTCACATCCCCGATCACATCACTGGTCATAAACACCCGGCCCGTACCGGAATTCTCGACATCAGCTGTGATCGTGACGGCATTTAACTGCACCGGGCCCGACCCGGTGATCCGCAATTCGCCGTCGCCCGAGATTTCCTGCGCTGCTCCGCCAAACACCAGCAGGCCATCACCACCGAGTGTCAACTCATGTGTCGCAAGGTCGATGTTGCCGGTCAGTTCCAGTCGGTTCCCTGTGGCGACAATCGTGCTGTCCGAGCCCAGCGTGATCGCCCCGCCAAGAGAATTGAAAGTGCCGATGCTGCGCAAGGCGCCCTGCCCGCCACCATCGCCGTTCAGCGTCAGGGCATTGCCGACGTTACCCGCGTCATCAAAACGCAGTTGCCCGCCATCATTGACCACCGCCGCGCCGGTCCCAAGCGCGTCCGCGTCGCGGATTTCGACAAAGCCGTTGTTGATCGTCGTGCCGCCGGTGTAGCTGTTGGTTCCGCTGAGCGTCAGCGTGCCGCCGCCGGTCTTTTCAAGCGTGGCAGCACCGGCAATCTCGGCCTCGATGCTGATCTCCGTGCCGACAAGTACATCGAAGATCGAGGGGTCCCCGACGATCTCCAGGGTGCCGGCACCGTCAATGACATAGCCGTCCGACAGCACGACGACGCCGTCTACCTCATGCGTGCCGACAACGGTGACTGTTCCGGAGTCCGCCTCGAACCTTGCCGTACTGCCGTTGGTCCACGTCTCGTTGGTAACCCCTTCCGTGGATGTCCAGTTCTCGGTGGTCGTATCCCAGTCGCCCGTCCCACCATCCACGCCCGAGCCGGGCGTTTGGTCAGTGTCCCAGCGCAACTCCTGCCCCACCGCGCCGCTGTTCAACACCAGCGCGGCCCCTGTCGCGAGGATGAACACCAGCTCGGTCGCCCGGCCAAGGCGGCAGCGACCGACCAGCGAGCGCTGGCGGATGCCGATCTGGCGGGTGGGGGCGGGCGCGGT
>PXES01000275.1 GCA_003564655.1 Paracoccaceae bacterium | reverse complement strand
GCTTCTTCCAGGATCCGGCGGCGGGCCTTGGGCTTGGCGTTGATCAACTCGGCGATCTGGCCCTGCCGCACCAGCGCGGGGCTGTGCGCGCCGGTCGAGGCATCGGCGAACAGCATCTGCACGTCGCGGGCGCGGGCGTCCTTGCCGTTGATCTTGTAGGCGCTGCCCGCCTCGCGGGTGATGCGGCGAGTGATGTCGAGCGTGTCGGTGTCGTTGAATCCCGCCGGCGCGAGGCGGTCGGAATTGTCCAGATGCAGGCTGACTTCGGCGAAATGGCGTGCGCCGCGACTGTCGGTGCCCGCGAAGATGACATCCTCCATGCCCGCGCCGCGCATGGCAGTCGGGCGGTTCTCGCCCATCACCCAGCGCAACGCCTCCAGCAGGTTGGACTTGCCGCAGCCATTGGGGCCGACCACGCCGGTCAGCCCCGTGTGGATCAGTAGATCCGTGGGGTCGGTGAAGCTCTTGAAGCCGTTGAGGCGCAGACGAGTGAATTGCACGGGGGACCTTGCGCGAAGATATGTGGCCAATCTCAGGCCAGCGCAGGCCGTGTGTCAAGCGCCAGATGCCTCATATGGCGGTTTCGCGCGACTTATCCACAAAATATTGACATATACGCCAGGGTGGGTGCGACAATTTGCCATGATGCATGACAGCTTACAAACAAACATATTGCAATAAATGAATACAAAGGAGTCGATCATGACACAGACCCGCGCGCGCCCTTCGGATAAGTATTCACCGCTCTATTTCCTTGCCTCGCTGGGGGCAGGGGGGCTGGCGGTGACCTTCTTCATGTGGCTGATGCACTGGATCCCGCATCCCGGCCAGCCGGTGCCCCTGTTCGGCGATATCACCGACGCCTTCGCTGCCGGGGGCTGGCTGGTGCGGGGGATGATCCTGGTGGCACTGGCCGGCATCGCGCTGTTCGGCTTTCTCAACCTGCGGCTGCTGGTCTGGAACCTGCGCCGCTACACCGCGTGGTCGCGCAGCGACGCCTTTGCCGCCTTCAGCAAGACCAATGCCCAAAGCCAGGTGATGGCATTGCCGCTGGCGCTGGCCATGTCGGTCAATGTGCTGTTCATCTTCGGCATGGTCTTCGTGCCCGGGCTGTGGTCGGTCGTCGAATACCTTTTCCCGCTGGCGATGGTGACCTTCCTCGGAATCGGGGCCTACGCTTTCCGTCTTTATGGCCGGTTCCTGGGCCGGGTGCTGACCGAAGGCGGGTTCAACTGCGCGGCCAACAACAATTTCGGCCAGATCCTGCCCGCCTTCGCCTTTGCGATGGTCGGTGTCGGTCTGGCGGCCCCGGCGGCGCTGAGCGAGGTTGCCGCACTTGCCGGGCTGGGCCTTGTGCTGTCGAGCTTCTTTCTGGTGTCCTCTGGCCTGATCGCGGTCGTGGCGCTGGTGCTGGGCGTCCGCTCGATGCTGGAGAACGGCGCCAATCCCGAGACGGCGCCGACACTCTCCATCATCGTGCCGTTGCTGGCCGTCCTGGGCATCCTGAGCCTGCGCCAGGGCCACGGCATGGAGGCGCATTTCGGCGGCGTGGCATCATCGGGCGGGACCCTTGTGACGCTGACGCAATTCCTGTCGGTTCAGGTGCTGTTCCTGCTGCTGGCCGGGCTGGTGCTCATCCGGCAGGGCTATGCGCAGCGCTTCCTCTTCGGGCGCGAGACCTCGCCAGGCTCTTATGCGCTGGTCTGCCCCGGCGTGGGCTTTGCCGTGCTGGTGCATTTCTTCGTCAACAAGGGCCTGGTCGAGGCCGGGCTGATCGCCAAGTTCGGGCCGGTGTTCTGGGCGCTGACGGGCGTGGCGCTGGTCGCTCAGGTGGCCATGATCTGGCTGGTTTGGCACCTGAACCGCCGCCATTTCGGCGCCCCCGCCCCGGCGCAGGCTGTCCCGGCCGAGTAACCCCGCACCCTTGCCGCACGCGGCCCCGGAGGTCACTCCGGGGCCGCTATCCTGTCCGGGGTATCAGACGCCGAGGCAATGGCGCATGATCGCCTTTTGCGCGTGCAGACGGTTCTCGGCCTCATCAAAAATCACCGATTGCGGGCCGTCCATCACCGCGCTCGTCACCTCCTCGTCGCGATGCGCGGGCAGGCAGTGCATGAACAGCGCATCCGGTTTCGCATGCGCCATCAGCGCGTCATTGACCTGATAGGGGCGTAGCAGGTTGTGGCGCCGCTCGCGGGTGGACTGGCTGTCATGCATGCTGACCCAGGTATCGGCCACGACCAGATCGGCGCCTTCGACCGCGCGCACCGGGTCGCGGACGAAGGCGACCTTTGCGCCCTTCTCGCGCGCGAGGGCCACATATTCGGGGTCGGGATCGAGGCTCTCGGGGCCGGTGAAGGTCAGATCGAAGCCGAATTGCCCGGCGGCGTGCAGGAACGAGGCGCAGACATTGTTGCCGTCGCCCGTCCAGACCACCTTGCGCCCGGCGATCGGGCCGCGATGCTCCTCGAACGTCATCACATCGGCCATGATCTGGCAGGGATGGCTGCGATTGGTCAGCCCGTTGATGACCGGCACGTCGGAATACTCGGCCATCTCGTGCAGGATCATCTCCTCGAAGGTGCGGATCATGAT
>PXES01000297.1 GCA_003564655.1 Paracoccaceae bacterium | reverse complement strand
GACGCGGTTTACGATCTGCGCCATACAGTCAGTCTGCGGCGGGATGCCGGGGTCGTTGTGCAGCAGATCGGTCGGGATCTGGCCAGCGTGCCTGGTCGCTTTACTGGCCTTTTCTCAGACTGATGTCGGCATATGATCGGTTCATTATCGGCCCCACAGTGCTGCCTCGGGGCAGATAGGCGTCGGCACGCATGTGTTTTCAACGCGCAGCGTTGGTCCTGTGCAGGCCCGTGACCTCGCGCGCTCGCCGGGCGCATTGAATGTTGACAATGCGCGGCGACAGGGGTAGCTGAACCAAGCCCGCTGATGGGCCATAATCGTGTATCAACCAGAGAGACCCATGGACAGTTGTTCTAGTAGCGGTCTGACCTCTGTGTTCGGTGACAACCTGCGCAGCCGCCAGACCTTCCGGATCATTCAGGACCACCCGGCCTGTCTGCGGCTCTGGGCTGCGCGCATGTAGCGCCTGCCCTCTCGCCTCCAGACCGGCGCGGCTGGACGGAGGCAAGACGATGACCTTTCATTTCCCACACATGGCACCGCCTGGCGCACTGGCGCGTCCGGCAATCCTTTCGGCCTTCCGGCAGCGTGATGCCCGCAGCGGGCAGCTCATGCGCCACTGGCACCATACGGACGCTGCGCGCATCGCTGCCACGTCACATCTACGCACCCCTCTTCTGACCCGTCCCGCGCCGAGGCGCGCGGGCTGACGCCCGCTGCCTTTCGCCGGTATCGCGAGAGGAGAGCGTCATGCGTCTCATCATCGCTGGCGGGCGGCATCTTGATGATGTGCCCGGCATTCACCGCGCCCTTGCCCGCGTCCATGCAACGCGGCCGATCACGGTCGTCATCCATGGCAGCGCGGGGCTGTTGGGCATCACCGCCGAGGACTGGGCGCGCGCGCAACATCTGCATGTGGTGCGCTATCCGGCAAACTGGCGGGCCTTCGGCAAACGGGCCGAGGCGATCCGCAATGCCTTCATGCTCGAGGATGCACGCCCCGACATGGTGCTGGCCCTGCCCGGTGGCAGCGACACGGCCGAGCTGATCGCCCAGGCGGTCCGCGCCCGCGTGGCTGTCATTGACCCGCAAGGCCAGCGCATCACCCCAACCTGTCTGACCGCCACGAACCGCTGACATGGAGGATTTGACATGACCGTGCCGCACAAGATCACTTCGACTGACCGTTCCGCAGAACTGCTGGGCCTGATCGAGCATCTGATCACTCAGCTCGACACGCCGCCCACGACACGCACGGCCAAGCTGACCGCTGCGCCGACCGCCAAGAAAGCGCGCAAGCTGGTCGAGGAAGCGACCGAAGTGGCGCTTGATGCGGTGGCGGGCAACCGCGACGGGCTGATCACAGAGAGCGCCGATCTGCTCTCCCACCTCGCGGTGCTGTGGCATGATCGCGGCGTGTCCCCGCAGGAGATCCGCGCCGAGATGGCGCGCCGCGCAGCGGTGCTGGGGATTCCCGAGAAGCTGCCGAAGAAGGGGCCAGACCGCAAGCGCCTGGCCCGCACCCCCCGCCGGGCCGATGGCCCCAGCGCGATCTACCGCACGGGCGACCGGATCGGTCCGGTCACCCTGTCAGGCGCGCTGGGCTGAGGCGCACGCAAAGGGGGCCGGACATGTCGGCACGGAACACAAATCAGCGCCCGGAGCATCTGTCACGCATTCGTCAGACGCGTTTGCGATGCCTGCGGAACGCTCTGGCAACGGCGCGCGGCTGGGACCCGCCCGAGCCCGCACACACGCTTCACATGACCTGATACTCGGAAAAGAAGAACCGGAGGCTTCTCATGACCACCACAACACTTGACGCAACCCGCGGCGAAGAGCGCCGCCCCGCCCGCGACCCGATCGGCGAGCGCATCCGCGACGCCTTTGTCTATGTCACCGACACAGCCAAGGTCGGCGAGGCGCTGGACGCCGTGAAACGCTCGCGCATGCCCGCCGGGCAGGCGGCGCTCGTCTTCATTGTCGATGCACAGGGCAAGTACAAAGGCTTCGCACGGCTGTCCGCTCTGCTGCGCGCCGACCCGGAAAGCACCATCATGCCCTCCGCCGAAGGGGCGGAACTGGCGGTTCCGGAGAGCATGGAGCAGGAAACCGCCGCGCGCCGTCTGCAACTCAGGGACGTGCCGTTGCTTCCCGTCCTGGACGAAAGCGGCAAGATGACGGGTGTGCTGACCTTTGACGACGCGATGGACATCCTCGAGCAGGAGACGACCGACGACATCCTCTTCAAGGCCGGGGTCGGCGACGTCTTCAACTCGGACGATCACATCCGCTCGGAGAGACTGACGCAGGGTCCGATCTGGTAAACGGTGCGCGTGCGCGTCTTGTTCCTTCTGGTGACGCTGGCCGGTGGCCTGATCGTGGGCGGGCTGATCGACACGTTCGAGGATGTGCTGGGCGCGGTTCTGGCGCTGGCGATCTTCATCCCGCTGGTGATGGACATGGGGGGCAACGTGGGCACGCAAAGCTCCACCATCTTCGCGCGCGGCTTCGCGCTGGGCCATATCACCATGGCCGATTTCTGGCGCAAGAATTTCGCGCGCGAGGCGCTGGTGGGCCTCGTCATGGCAGTGGGCGTGGCGCTGGTGGCGGGCACGGTCGCCTTTTTCTGGCAGGGCGTGCCCAATGATATCCCGCAGCTGGGCGTCGTCGTCGGCGTGGCGCTGTTCACCTCTGTCTTTCTGGCGGCCTGCCTGGGCTTCCTGCTGCCCTACATCATGGTCAAGCTCGGCATCGACCACGCGCCAGGGGCCGACCCGTTCATCCCCACGATCAAGGACTTCACCGGGCTCTTGGTCTATTTCTCGATGGCCGCCTGGCTGATCGGGGTGGAAGTCTAAGCTTCCCGTCGCGCGGGCCGTGCCTTGCGGTACGGCCCGACCGCGATATCCTAACTTGGAACGTAATCGACCGAGGAGCCCCCCGATGACCGAACCGACCCTACACCGCGTCCGCCGCGCTGCGATCTCGTTGCACCGCTCCGACATGCTGGTGCCAGTGCTGGGGCTGAGCGCTCTGGCGCTGTCGAGCACGGCGCTGGTAGCGGTCGCGCAGGTCTATCCCGACCTGTCGTTGCTGTCGGGCGCGCTCGACCAATGCAACCCGCTACAGGGCGATTTCGGCTGCGGCCACGGCTTCGGCTGCGCCTGCCATATGCTGCCGGCGCCCGGGGAGGTGCTGTGAGCGACCGATTATCCTACCCTTGCGCCGGATATTTCATCATCCGGCCCAAAAGCGGCCTGTCCTGACGCGCTACCCCCGGTGGGGCCACGCGTAAGGGGCCTTGCACCGATGGAGGCTGTCATGGCCGATACGATTCCCGCCACCCCGCTGACGCGCGCGCACCTGCGCGCCTTCGTGCATGGCGGCAGCATGAAGCCGGGTCGCCCCGCCGTGCTGCGCCACCCGCCCAAGGCCATTGCCCGCGCGCTTGCCGGGCTGCCCAGCGACGAGGCGGCGCGCTTTCTGGCGCTGCTGCCCGCAGGGTTGCAGATCGCTGTGGCAACGCGGCTCGACGCGCCCACGCGCGCCCGGCTTGCGCGCGACTGCGCCGAATGGGGCAGAGTGGTGCCGATCCTGCAAGCCTGTCACGCAGCGCTTGCGGTCACAGGGCTTACAGGTCAGATGACCCCGGCAGGCCGGATCTGAGGGGATGTGAGAATGGCAGCAACCCCCGAGACGCAGGGCGACCAGTCGCTGGGCGACAAACGCCGCGCCGCGTGGGCGGGGGTCGTGCTGAACGGGCCGCTCGCCGCAAGCAAGATCCTCGCCGGGCTCGTCGCGCAAAGTCAGGCACTGGTGGCCGATGGGGTTCATTCGCTGTCCGATCTCGTCTCGGACGCGGCGGTGATCTGGGCGCTGGGCCATTCGCACCGCCCGCCCGATGCCGACCACCCCTTCGGCCATGCCCGATTCGAGACGCTGGCCACGCTGGTCATCGCAGCCATGCTGCTGCTGGCCGCTGGCGGTATTCTGATCGATGCGGGCGCGCGGCTGATCGACCCGCCGGACACGCCCCCCGGCGCGCTGGCGCTCTGGGTCGCGGCGGCCTCTATCGCGCTGAAGGAGGGGCTTTATCACTACACGCGAGCGGTCGCGAAACGCACCGGTTCGGCGATGATGGCGGCCAATGCCTGGCATCACCGCTCGGACGCGGCAACCTCGGTCGTGGCGCTGGCGGGCATCGGGGCGGCGATGCTTGGCGCACCCTGGGCCGATGCGCTGGGTGCGGCCATCATCGCTCTGATGCTGGCGCGGGTCGCCTGGACGTATGGCCGCCCCGCGATCCGCGAGCTGGTCGACACTGCCCCCGATGCTGCCGTCGGCACGCGGATCACCGACGCACTGATGGCAACCCCCGGGGTGCGCGACGCGCATGACCTGCGCCTGCGTCGCATGGGGGGTGCCATCCAGGCCGATGTGCATGTCGCGCTCGACCCTTCGATGACACTGTCAGAGGCGCATCGCGTGTCCGAGGCCGCCCGCACCCAAGTGCTGGCGCAATTGCCCGATGTGGCCGAGATCATCATCCACCCCGAACCGGACGGCCATGCCGACGGCCCCGCCGCGCATGAAAGCGCCCTGCGCCCGGAACTGACCCAGGTGGTAAGAGACTGCCTGCGCGGCATTGTGGAGACGGGCTCGATCCGTGAATTGCGGCTCGATTACCGCGACGAGGGAGTGATCGCCGTGGTCGAACTGCGCGATGCCCCGGCCCAGGGCGCACAGACACTTGTGGCGGAACGCTTGCAGGCCATGCAAAGCGACCTGTCGGAAATCCGCCTGCTCTGGGCGACCGGGTCATGAAACCGTCGCACGGTGCTGGTCCCGATGGGCAGACGCAGCACACGTGTCGATGTAACAGAAAGCTTGCACATGCCTGATATCGCGACCCTGCAACCGATCCTCAACCTGACCGCCGCCGTGTTTTTCGGTGCCGTGATCGGCATGGAACGCCAGTGGCGCCAGCGCCTCGCCGGGTTGCGCACGAATACGCTGGTCTCGCTCGGCGCGGCGAGTTTCGTTCTGTTCGCGGCCGTTTTCCCTGACGAGATCAGCCCCACCCGCGTCGCCGCGCAGATCGTCTCGGGCATCGGGTTTCTGGGCGCGGGCATCATCTTCCGCGAGGGGTTCAACGTGCGCGGGCTGAACACGGCGGCGACGCTGTGGTGCGCAGCCGCGATCGGAATGTTGTCGGGGGCGGGCGAATACCTGCTGGCGGCTGCGGTCACCGGCGCGGTTGTGTTCGTCAATCTCGCCCTGCGCCCCCTGGCGCGGGTGCTCGACCGTCAGCCCATCCAGACGACCGAGCTGTCGCGCTGCTATGCGGTCGAAATCATCTGCAAGGGCGCGCATGAGGCCCATGTGCGCGCGCTGATGCTGCAGGGCTTCACCGAGAACGGGCTGCATCTGACCGGCCTCGATTCCGAGAATATCGAGGATACCGACCGCGTCGAGGTCACCGCCGAGGTGAATGCCGACACAACCTCGGACTCGGCGCTGGAACAGATCGTCGGGCGCCTTAGCCTTGAGCCCGCTGTCACGGCGGCGCGCTGGACGATCCGCGAAACCGGCGCAGCCTGACGTCTGCATTCCGCATTTTTGCCAGAATCCGGTGATACCCCCCGCGCAAAGGGGAAGCGGATGACGGATTACAGCGCAAATTCCGGGCTACCGCGTGGGCTTCGTCGGTGGCTGGCGATGGGGACCAGCACCTACAAGCTCGTCGTCGCGATCGGCTCGCTGATCACGACGATTGTGTTGACCTGCGGCAAGATGATCGTTGGCCTGCTGTCCGGCTCGCTCGCGCTGGTTGCAGATGCGCTGCAGGGGCTGATCGATATCATCGTGACAACGGTGACGGTCATCGTGGTCAGCCTGTCCGACCGGGGCTCGGACCCGGCCTGGACGTGTGGCCGCGAGAAACTCGAGGCCTTCGCCGCACTGGCAGAGGCGGTGCTGCTGGGCATCATTGCGGTCTTCATCTGGCATCTGGCGGCACAAAAGCTGATCCACGGCACGCCGCCGATGGAAATCGAGGTGTGGTATCTGGCAGTGGCGGCCGTCGCGGCCAGTGCCGACTACATTCGACACCTGATCATCAAGCGCGCCGCGCGAACGACAGGCAGCATGGCGCTGGAAGCCAATGCCGCGCATTTCCTGACCGATTCGCTGGGGACCGTGCTGGTCACGCTGGGCCTGCTGGGGGCGTGGTACGGGATGCCGGTCGCTGACACCCTGGCCGCGATCGGGGTTGCGGGGCTTCTCAGCTACACGGCCTTCTGCGTCGGGCGCCGCGCGCTTGGCATGCTACTGGACCGTATCGACCCCGCGCTTTCGCTCGAGGTTCTGGACAGTCTGACCGCCCTGCCCGAGGTCGATGCGATAACCACTTTGCGTATCCGCCGGATGCCCGATCGTCACATCGTCGATCTGATGGCCAAGGTCGAGGTCGACAGTCTGAGGGACCTTGCGCGGCTGGAAGCAGATGTCGAATACACCATCCGGGCCATTCTGGGCGAGGCCGATATCTGCGCCGCGCTTCGCCCTGTGGGTGCCTCTGCGGGCCGCGACGGCTGAGCGCTCACTCTGGCGGCCCTGCATCCGAACGCAAGGGACTGGGCCACCCTATGCGGCCGCCGTTCAGCGTGCCGGGGCTTGCGCAAAGCGCCAGCCCGGCCGACGCGGCACGCGCAGGGCCAGCATCGGTTTCAGCAGCGGCTGAGCGAAGCGACGCAGGTCAAGCGCCTCATGCACGCCGACGCTCTCTTCACCATCGATCCGGGTGCGCACGGCAGCGCGGGTGTAGAAGGGCGCGTCCAGCATCGCCAGGTCCTGCCGCGGCGTAAAGCCTGCGTCGGCCCGCGTTTCGCGCCGCACCGCCCACAAACTGCGGGCAAAACGGGTCTTGGGGGGCGGCGCGACCTGCTCGACGCGGCCATCGGGGTGAAAGTGTAGCGCCGTGGCCTGCTCGGACCCGTCGCGCAGCGTGGCGTCATAGAAACAGCGCGCGCCGCCGCGATGCGGAAAGCGGCCCCAGGTCCAGTAGTTGAAATCGGCCTCCAGCGCGGCATCGCCGAAATTTGCGTCAAAATAGCCATGCCCCTGCCAGCGATGGCCGGGGGAAAGATCCACCTCGATCCGCGCGATGGGGGCGAAGGGCTGCCAGCGGTGCCGCCCTTCGGGGGTCAGGTCGTGGCTCTGGCCGAAGAGCGCCTCGGGGTGCAGCGTGATGGTCCCGCGCACACGGCTGATCAGCGGCGGCGAGGAAATTTCGTTCACTTCGATCACCAGCCGGTCGCCCTCCCACCGGATCGAGGAGGGGCCGACCTCGAACACGTCTTCCGACTGGCGTAGCGCCGCGCGCCCCCGGTCCGTCATGGTGAAGCGCCCCTTGGGCCCATAGGTCGCGACATTGATGCAGACATGGTTCTGCGGGTCCTGCCGGCCCGACCAGCGGTACCAGGGTGAGAAGACCGACCCGATAAAGCCGATCACCGAGACGGCGCGCGAGCCACAGTCACTGATCCCGTCGATATACCACCAGGCATAGCCATCGGGCGCGACATGGGTGCGGAAATCCGGTCTTTGAGCGCGGCCTCCGCCGCATGCCGCCCCGAGGTCAGCGCCATCGGCACGCCCGCCCCCGGATGCACGCCCCCGCCCGCCAGATAGAGCCCCCCCACCCGCGTGCGCGCTGTCGGGCGCTGGAACGTCGCCAGCGCCCCGTCCGGGCTGAGGCCGTAAAGCGCCCCGTGCGAGTGCGGAAACAGCCGGGCGAAGCGCGCGGGCGGTGTCACGCTGTCCTGCGTCAATTGCGGGGTCAGCGTCAGGCCGAACTGCGCGAGCCGCGCGAAGGGGTCGGTCGGGCATGGGGGCTCCGTTTGCGTTGGGGCGTGGGGCGGCGCGTTCAGGATGAACTGGAACCGCTCGGGTCCGTCGGGCAGTCCGGTGGCGCGGTCCTGCGCGCAGACATATATGGTCGGATCGCGAGGGATGCGCCCCTGCGCCAGCGGGCCGAACTCGCGCCCTGGGTCATCGGCGAAGAAGACCGTGTGATAGGCAAGGCGGTCCCGCGCCTCGGGCGCGACCTGTCCAGCGAAGGTCCAGACATGCGCCGACAGGCTGCGCGGCCGGGTACGACGGCGGGGCAGTGCTCCGGTGTCGAGCAGCGAGGGCAGCGCGGCCGGATCGCCGTTGAAGACGACTTGCGCGCAGTGATGCTCGGCCCCGTCTGCCAGTCGCAGCCCGGTGACCTGTCCGCCCTCGGTCAGAATCGCGGCGACCGGGGTTTGCAGCCGCAGCGTGCCACCCGCGCGCCCCAGCAGGTCGGCCAGCGCGTGCGCGAGTGCGGCCATACCGCCGCGCACGGTCCAGACGCCTGCCGCCTCGGCCTGCCAGATCAGCCCCAGCACGGCGGGCGCGCGCAGCGGATTGCCACCCACATAGGTCGCATAGCGCCCGAAAAGCTGGCGCAGATGCGGGTCGGAGAACCGCGCGGCCAGCATCGCGCTCAGGCTGCGCCCCGGTGCCAGCCACGGCCAGAGCCCCGGGCGGGTGAGCGCGGCACGCGCGGCGCCCAGCGCATCGGGGCGGGCGCGGTCCATGATCGGCGCGCGAAAGGCGTCGAACAGCGCGCGGGTCTCGGCGTCGAAGCGGGTGAACTCGCCTGCCGGACGGGCGCCGAAGGCCTCACCTATCGCCCGCGCATTGGCCGCCGGGTCGGGCACAAGGTCCAGCTGTGCGCCATCGCTCCAGTAATGCCGCGCCAGCACTTGCAAGGGGTCGAGCGTCAGATGCGCGCTCCTGTCCTGCCCCGCTGCGGCAAACAATGCGTCGAGCACATGCGACAGGGTCAGCACGGTCGGCCCCGCATCGACCGGGCCCGCGCCGGAATCGATGACGCGCATCTTGCCGCCCGGCCAGGCTTGCGCCTCGAACACGGACACCTCACGCCCTGCCGCCGCCAGACGGATCGCGGCGGCCAGCCCGCCCATGCCCGCACCGATAACGGCGACCCTGTCTTTTCGCGTGACCATGTCGGGAATTCTTGACTCTTTCGGCAAATCTGTCCAGTCTAATTTACACATGCATGTCTACTCGGAATGACAACACTGCCCGGCAGGAGGCGCCAATGGATCTGAGCAAGCGAATCGACAAGGCCATGAGCGCCGCCATCGCGCAGGCACAAGGCGCAGACGGGGCCGCGCCAGGGCGGCTGGCGGCGGCGCTGAACTATGCCGTGACGCCGGGCGGTGCGCGCATCCGCCCGACCATCTGCCTCTCGGTCGCCCGCGCCTGCGGCGATGACCGCCCGGAACTGGCCGATGCCGCTGCCATCGCGCTTGAACTGATCCATTGCGCGAGCCTTGTGCATGACGACCTGCCCGCCTTCGACGATGCCGATTTCCGGCGCGGCAAGCCGACCGTGCATCTGGCGTTCTCCGAACCGCTGGCCGTGCTGACCGGCGACAGCCTGATCATCGCGGCCTTCGAAACCCTCTCGCGCGTGCCAGAGGCCGATGCCCTGCGCGCGCTGCGGCTTGTCGGCCTGCTGGCGCAACACACTGGAATGCCGGGCGGGATCTGCGCCGGGCAGGCCTGGGAGAGCGAGGCGCGCGTCGATCTGCGCGCCTATCACCGCTCCAAGACCGGGGCGCTGTTCATGGCCGCCACCCAGATGGGGGCGCTGGCCGCCGGGCACGAGCCCGAGCCGTGGGAAGAACTCGGCGCCCGCATTGGTGAGGCGTTTCAGGTCGCCGATGATCTGCGCGACGCGCTTTATGACGAAGTCGCGCTTGGCAAACCCGCCGGGCAGGACGCCGCGAATGCCCGCCCCTCGGCGGTCGAGGAATTGGGCGTGCAGGGTGCGATCCGGCGGCTTAAGGACATTCTGGGCGGCGCTATCGCCTCGATCCCCTCCTGCCCGGGCGAGGCGCAGCTCGCCCAACTCGTCCAGCTTTATGCCGAGCGGATGACCCCGGTCGCCCCGGCCCGGGCCTAGGTACGTGGTCGATATCGGCGCGCCGCCCCCCCGGCCCGCGGGCTGGGTGAACCGGTTGGCGGCCTCGCCCAGGTTTCAGGCGCTCTGCGCCAGGGTGCCGGGGCTGCGCGGGATCGCCCGGCGCGAGGGGGCGGCACTTTTCGACCTGATGCAGGGCTTCGTCCAGAGCCAGATGCTAAGCGCGCTGGTGGAACTGCGCATTCTGCATCTGCTGGCCGATGGCCCGGCGCGCGCGGACATGATTGCAACGCGGGCAGGCCTGTCGCCCGAGCGGATGCAAATCCTGCTGCAGGCCGGGGCGGCGATGCGCCTGCTGAAACGGCGCGGCGATCAATTCGCACTGGCGCGGCGGGGGGCGGCGTTTCTGGCCGTGCCGGGACTTGAGGACATGGTACGCCACCATTCGGTTCTCTATGGCGATCTCGCCGACCCGGTCGCCTTTCTGCGCGGCGAGACCGATCCCGACCTCGCGCGGTTCTGGCCCTATGTCTTCGGCGCGGATGGCCCGCGCGACCCGACCGTGACGGCCCGCTATTCGCGGCTGATGGCCGACAGCCAGACGCTGGTGGCCGACGAGGCACTGGCGCATCTGTCATTGAAAGGCGTGCGGAAGCTGATGGATGTGGGCGGCGGCACCGGCACCTTCCTGCGCGCGGTGCGGGCGCGCTGGCCGGGGCTGGAACTGGCGCTGTTCGATTTGCCCGACGTGGTGGCGCAGGCGGCACTTCCTGCAGATGTTGCGCGGCATGGCGGATCGTTCCGCGACGGCGCCCTGCCCGGCGGGGCAGATGCGATCAGCCTGGTGCGGGTTCTCTATGACCACAGCGACTCGACCGTGGCCGCACTTCTGGCGCGGGTCCATGCCGCACTGCCGCCTGGCGGGCAGGTGCTGATCGTCGAGCCCATGTCGGGCGGCGCCCGCCCCGACCCGCAGACAGATGTGTATTTCGCGGTTTACACCCTCGCCATGCAGACGGGGCGCACCCGTAGCCCGGCCGAGATCACGGCGCTGCTGCGGGCGGCAGGCTTTGCAGAAATTTCGCCGGCCAAAGGCCGCCGCCCCTATCTGGCGCAGGTCATCACCGCGCGGAAAGCGGCCTCTGCCCAAGAAAAGAGCACGCCAACTGTCAATGCTAGTTGACAGTCGTTTCTGTATCACTAAGATTACAGCTGCGCATGTCGAGTCGGGCTGACACACCCGCTGCGACCTGCGAGAGCCGGAGGACCTTGTGCAGACCGATGCCGTCATCCTTTCCGCCCCGCGCCAGCTTGGTCTGGCCGCTGTCGGGCTGAAGGCGCCCGGACCGGGCGATCTGGTGGTGCGCATCCGGCATTCAGGGATCTCGACCGGCACGGAAAAGCTGTTCTGGTCGGGCGAGATGCCTCCCTTCCCCGGTATGGGCTACCCGCTTGTCCCCGGCTACGAGGCCGCGGGCGAGGTGGTCGAAGCCGGACCGGAGAGCGGCTTTCGGGTCGGCGAGCATGTCTTCGTCCCCGGTGCGAATTGCTTCGAATCAGGCGAACAGGGGCCGGTCTTCGGTCTCTTTGGCGGCGCAGCGCGAACTCTTGTCACAGATGCAAAGCGGGTCACCCGCATTGATCCCGGCATGGGCGCAGCAGGCGCATTACTGGCACTGGCCGCCACTGCCCGTCACG
>PXES01000197.1 GCA_003564655.1 Paracoccaceae bacterium | reverse complement strand
GTTTGTAGTGGACGGCCAATCCGGATTGACCTCTCTGGATGAACAGCTGGGAGCCATGCTCCGGCAGGGCCGCACTCCGGTGCATCTGGTCATAAACAAAGTGGACGGCCGGGAAAGGAGTTCATTTCTGGAGGGAGACTTCTACTCCCTCGGGTTTGACTTTACCTCGATTTCAGCTGCCCACGGCTACAATATACCAACTCTGCTGGAGACAATTGAGTCAAAGCTGCCGGAAGGCAGGAAGGAAGAGCTTCATATCCAGGGGCTGCGTCTTTCCTTTCTCGGCCGCCCCAATGTGGGCAAGTCATCTCTGGTCAATGCCCTGATCGGCGACGACAGAATGATGGTCAGCTCTCTGCCCGGCACCACCAGGGACTGTGTAGACATTGTGCTGGAGAAGAACGGGAAGCGTTACATCTTCATTGACACGGCAGGGGTTCGCCGCAGGACCACAATCAGGGATGAACTGGAGAGATTCAGCACCCTGCGGGCTATTATGAGCAGCAAGAGGGCTGATGTATCTTTGCTTGTCCTGGATGCTTTATCCGGGGTCGTGGCTCAGGACAAAAAACTGCTCTCCTTTCTTGAGCGGGAAAAAGTTCCGGCGGTCATTCTGGTGAACAAAATCGACCAGGTGCCCCGAGACAAAATGGGCAGGCTTAAAAAATACTTTCAGGATCAGCTGGCTTTTTGTTCTTATGCTCCGGTACTCTTCACCTCGAGCATCTCCAGGGCCGGGCTGGGCAGGCTGATTCCCACGGCCGAGAAGGTTCTTGCCCAGAGCAGGATACGCGTGGGAACGGGAGAGCTGAACAGGCTGATCAAGGAGGCTGTACAGGGTCACCAGCCGCCTCTGGTCAAGGGTCGCCGGGCCAAGATCTATTATCTGACTCAACCCGGCACCAGTCCGCCGGAGTTTGTTTTTTTCGTCAATGATCCCCGGCTCATCAAGCCGGCGTATGCCCGCTACCTGGAGAAACAGATCCGCAGGGTCTTTCATCTGGACATGACCCCGGTCAAACTCTTTTTCAGGTCCAGCCGCAGGGAATAATGTGGGTCTTCAAAAATTAAACAATGTTTACCTGTTGCCGCGATCAGGAAATTAAATGAAGCAGTCTTAATATCGTGCAGGAAACTCAGCTTGAAGAATTTAAGGGGGAGATATGATTCAGAAATCGGATAAGATCTGGTTTGACGGCCGCCTGGTGCCCTGGGACGAGGCCCAGGTGCACGTACTGACACACACGCTGCACTACGGTGTTGGAGTGTTTGAAGGGATCAGAAGCTATAAATGCAGTGATGGAACTTCAGCTATTTTCAGGCTGGAAGAGCATGTGGAGCGTCTTTTCAATTCCGCCAAGACCGTGGAGATGGTTATACCCTTCACTGAAGAAGATATCTGTCAGGCGGTTGTGGACACCTTGAAGGCCAACGGCATGGATCAGGGTTATATCAGGCCTCTGGCCTTCATCGGCGACGGAGCCATGGGCGTGCATCCGGGAGAGAACTCGGTCCGGGTGATCATCGCCACCTGGCCGTGGGGGACATATCTGGGCGATGACGCTCTGCACAAAGGTATCCGGGTGAAAACATCCACCTTCACCCGTCATCATGTCAACGTAATGATGACCAAATCCAAAATTTCCGGTAACTACGTCAATTCCGTGCTGGCCAAGCGGGAGGCCATCGCCGATGGCTACAACGAGGCTTTGATGCTGGATGTTGACGGATATGTGGCAGAGGCCACCGGCGAGAACATCTTTCTGGTCAAAAACGGCAAGCTCAAGACTCCGCCTCTGGGTTCCATCCTGGGAGGAATAACCAGGGATTCTTTAATCACCCTGGCTCTGGATATGGGGTATACGGTTACTGAGCAGCGATTTACCAGAGATGAGCTTTATATGGCTGACGAAGCCTTTTTCTGTGGAACAGCCGCGGAAGTGACTCCCATTTGTGAAGTTGACCGCAGGGTGATCGGGCAGGGCAAGGCCGGGCCGGTAACCATGCTTTTTCAAGGCGAATACTTCAAGATTGTCCGCGGCGAAAATCTGAAATATGCTGAGTGGCTTTATGATTATGAGCTGTAATGCCGCAGTTTCCGGTCATTACTCACTGACTGCTGGTGGCCGGATATATGGAACAGGGTTTGCGTTTCCAGAAAAAGCATTAAGAAATAAAGATAAAGGTGAAGTATTTTTTGCTTTCGCCGTTCGTTCTTTGTAGAGTGTACTATGGCCAAAGCGGGACTTACATCCAGGTTCAGACCTCAATTGTTCGCCGAAGTGGCGGGGCAGGATTTCATCAAAACCATTTTGTCCAGGACCGCAGCCAGGGATTGTCCCGCGCACGCGTATCTGTTCAGCGGTACCAGAGGTGTGGGTAAGACCACGGTCGCCAGGATTCTGGCCAAAGCCATCAATTGCCTTAACGGGCCCGGACCTGAGCCCTGCAATGAGTGCGACAATTGCGACCAGATCACCAGAGGGGCTTTCCCTGATGTGTGGGAGATTGACGGAGCCTCACATACGGGAGTGGATCACGTGCGCAAGCTGCGGGAAGATGTGGTCTATACTCCCATGAGCGGACGCTACAAGGTGGTGAT
>PXES01000102.1 GCA_003564655.1 Paracoccaceae bacterium | reverse complement strand
AGACCCGGCAGGTAGATGGCGCAGACCTCGACCGTCACGCCATTGCCCATCAGCATCTGCATCAGGCCCTGCGGGCTGGCATCCCGCGGGGGCTGCGCGGCGGTCGCGCTTTCGGGCGCATTGCTAAGCCCCAGATCGCCGCCCGCACCGCACAGCAGGATACGCGCATCGGCGCCCTGTTCGACCGCCTGCGCGGTCAGCACCATCGCCATCAGTTGCGTCTGCGGGTTTTCCGAGGTGACCACAGTCACGAGGGTCTCGGCGCTCTCGGCCGCCGCTGGTGCCGCAAGTCCCAGCGACAGAACGCCGGCGAGCGCCGCGGCGGGAAGGGTCGGTTTCATCATGGTTATCTCCTGTCTGTGACAATGGCACCGGTCTAACAGAAAGATGCAATAATTCAAACATTAAGATATTACATGCCATTTCAGGGTGGAGACCCGCTCGCATCGCCCCGGCCGGACAGGTCGCGATCCCCAGCGGAATGTCGAGGCATCGCAAGGGTCCAGCCCACCGCGTCGGCACCGCGCCCCGCTGCGCGCTTAGGGGTCACGGCGAGTGCGGCGGCTAAGGCAGACGGGGCGGGCCAGACGCGACCGCCGCGGCGAAATAGGCACAGAACACGGCGACACCGACCTGCGCGGCGCCGAAAGGACGGGGGGGGTCGCAATCCGCCGCGCCGCGGATGATCCGTGCCAGATCGCGACTGTTCAGTGCCGCGACCCGCACCTGCATGACGCGATGGAGGGTCGACAGGTAAGCCGCCGGGTCGGGGATCGGATCCAGCCCGCCGGGGTGAATGCGCGAGAGGCTTCCGTCCGCGTCGGAAAGCAGTTGAACGGCGCTCCCGTCGCTCAGGTAATGCAGCGGGAAATACGCCTGCGCCCAGGCGCCGGAGCCATCGTGAACGATGGCGGGTTGGTCCGTATCCGCCCATAGCGCCCCCAGCCAGCCGCCCGGACCGTTGCTGTAGAGGGGGGCATGCGCCAGCAGGACCGACCCCGCGGCCAGATGGCCCGCGATGACCAGACCGCCGCTGACCTGCGCGAGTCGGCGATAGACGGCCCGGCCGGGGCCGTGGGCGAACGCCCCGGCCAGAAAGACGGCCACCAGCGGCACCATCCAGAGATTGTAGTGGACTTCGAGCACCGAAAAGCTGCCGATCCAAAGCTCCAGAACAGGCAGGACCATTGCGGCCAGCAACAGCGGGAACAGCAGCAAGACGCCATTTCGGGGGCGGGAAAGCCCGCCGCCCCTCGCGCGGCCTGCCCGCGCCAGCGACAGGATCACAAGGCCCAGCAGCCCCAGCCCCGTTCCCAGCACCACCGCAGCATAGACGCCATGGCTGCCATGCATGAGCAAGCGATAGCCAAGGCGCAGACCGGCCGTTGCAGCCTCGCGCAGCGAAGCGGTCGTAGCCACGCCCGCATTGTCGGGAATGGCGAAGGCCGCCAGCACGAAGGGCAGCAGACCGGCCAGCGCGACAGCGCCGAAAAGCCCGGCCAGAAGGAGCGGGCGGACGCTTGCGCGCGCCAGGATGCGCGCGCCCAGCAGGGTCACGAAAAGCGCCCCGGCCAGTACGATGCCGAAGAAATGCGTGTAGGCGGTCAGCACCAGCAGGAGCGCGAGTGTCGCGACCCTGCCGACCCGGTTGCCGGTCTCGGGGTCAAGACATCGCAGGAAGGCCCAGACACTCCATGCCGAGAGTGTCAGGAACAGCGGATAGGCGCGGATCTCGCCCGCCATGACAAGCGTGTTGGGCGACAGCAGCACCACGGCCATCGCAAACAGCCCGCCGGGCATGCCGCCCCGCATCCGGCCTGCGAGGTAGAGCGCTGGCGCGGCAAGAAGGCTGGCCGTGATCCCGAACCAGCGCATCGCGGACTCCGAGAGGCCGAACACCGCCGCCCAGAGTCCCCCGGCCCAGTAACTCAGGGGGGGCATCCGGTCGGGTGGCACACCAAGCTGGATCTCGGATCGTCCGGCAAGCCATCGAAGCTGTTCGCCCCAGGGCAGGGCGAGGCCCGAAAGCTGGGTCGTCTCGTCGACCCAGATCGACTGCTGGCTGGCAAAGAGCCCCGCCATGACGGTAAAGGCGATCAGGATTGCCGCCGCGGCAAGGCCCGGAATTGCTGCCCGGGCGGCAGTCATCGGGGCTGACCAGTGCGTGCAACGGCCATCGTTCAGTCGCTCCTGCCGCTCTCGTCCTGCGCGGCCCGGATGAACCGCTTGCGGAACACCACATAGCGGTTGCCCAGATAGTTGAAGATCACGCCGCTTGCGATCCCCGCCAGCGCCGCCAGATACACCGAGGACGGTTGATCCGGCAGGACGGCCAGCACCAGATACAGCGCAACCGTGTAATTGACGATCATCCCCAGTGCCGAGGCCCCGATGAAGCCGACAAACTGCGCCCAGGCGTTGCGGTCGCGCGCATAGCTGAACGTGAAACGGCGGTTCAGAAGGAAATTGGTCACTACACTGACGCCGATACCGCCAGCCAGCGCATAGGCCTCGGTCAGTCCAAGGAACAGCAGCAGCGTGAGCACCAGCAGGTTGACCACTGTGCCCGACGCCCCGACAACCAGGAATTGCAGGAAATACATCGCGTT
>PXES01000039.1 GCA_003564655.1 Paracoccaceae bacterium | reverse complement strand
CGGCTGTCCAGACCACTGCCGTCGCTATGACCGGCGGTCAACGCGCCTGCCAGCCGGGTGACCCGATCCGTCTCCTGGGCGGCGCCGATCTCAAAGGTGGACCCATCGTCGCAGACGACCTCAATCCCGGAATGACCGGGAAGCACCTCACAGGCACTCTCTCCGGGCAGGACTACGGACTCATCCTGGCAGGTGAGCACCGCTTGGCCTTCCGAATTTTCTGAGAGCGAGCAAGACTCGGCAGCATCAGCTCCAATCCCTGCGGAGGAGCCGTCCTCGCATTGAATGATTGCTTCCCCTTCATCACCTTCGGTGACCGCACAGGAATCTCCAGCCGGCCCTTGCTCTCCGGGCTCTCCTGCAGGTCCTTGTTCTCCTGCAGGTCCTTGTTCTCCTGCAGGCCCTTGTTCTCCTGCAGGTCCTTGTGCTCCCTGCTCACCGTCGCTGCCGCACCCCACGGTGCCTACCAGCAAGGCCATGGCGATCATCATTACTTTCCACTTCATCGTTCTCTCTCCCTTCAAGGATTGGCTTTTCTAATTGCTTCCCAAACACATGGGCCATTCCACTACCACCTGACGAACACATTCGCAAATGCAATTTATTTGCATTAATAAATTGTGAGATTCTCCCTCCCTCCGTTAAAGAAATATCGGCCCTCTCTCCAAGATTGCGCTTTCGTTGAGCTACCTCGAAGGGGCTCACAGACCCTTTAGAAAGTCCAACAGCGCGGCCTGATCCGTCTCACTTAACTGCTCAAATTCCCGCCGTGCACTTTCTGCTGTGCCATGATGAGCCTCGATCGCTGCTTCGATCGTTGATGCCGAACCATCATGTAAATAGGGCGCATTATGCCGCACCCCCCACAGCGGAGGTGTGCGAAATTCTCGGGCTGTGGCGTGGGACACAGGGACCCCCACATGGTCGGGAGCACTGATATCGTGAAGCAACAAATCGCTGTAAAGGGGCACAGGTCCCATCGAACCGGGTAATTCCGGCATATGACACCCCGTACACCCCACCTCATCAAAAACTACTTCCCCCCGCTCATGCTGCTCGGAGCGCGGCGGCGGTCCCAACCGGGTGAGGAAAAACTCGATCCCATCGATCAGTTCCGGTGAGGCCTGCGGCGATTCTCCTGCCAAAGCTGGGTCTCCAAAGCTCATCCCCTCTTCCTGCGGTACGGTCATCCCCATCTCATTCGATACTGCGTCACGCACAAATTCGCGAATCGTTGGGATATCAGCCTTCCATCCAAATCGGCCAATCCGACCATCCTCCAAATAGGAGACCCGTCCCCGAATTCCATCGCCCCGGAGGTCCTCCGGATCGGCACCGGCCTCAATGGCCTCGTCGCTGATCGATTCGATCATGCCGAGCCCGAAGAGGTGGGGCGACGCACGACGCTCAAAGGTGATCCCATGGCCCTGCACCTCTCGACGCACTTTCCCGGGGATAGTGAGACGATCAAAGATCACCCCATCCTCGGGGACGGCGAAATACCCCTCCGCTTCCCAATAGCCGCCTCGGATCACACTGACGTCCAACGATCCTGCGCCACCGATGGTGGGCATCCCATGACAGGAGCGGCAGCTATCACTATTGAAGCCTGGATTTCCCAATCCCTGGGTCAATCCAATATCGGCATCGAATAATCTGCGCCCCTCCTGCCACAGAAGCCGCTCTTCCTCGCTCAGGCCCTCCACAGGGCCCCCCAATTCTCCGGGTTGAGGCAGGGGCTCATGGGCGAGGATCGACCCCTCGGTCATGAATTCCTCCCCACCAAGGGATTCCAAAAAGGCGATGACCTGATCCTGTTGCTCCGATGAAAGCCCCAGATAGGCATCACGGCTTGCCTGACCTTCCCCGCCATGCCAACGGATCGCCTCGTCCAGGGTGTCAGCCCGCCCGTCATGCAACCAGGGCCCGGCAATTGCCACCCCCCAAAGAGGTTGGGTCCGAAATTCAGACCCTGTGGCCACCCCCATCTCAATACCATCGGCCAACTCCGGTCCCATATCGTGGAGCAGAAGGTCGGAATAAAGTGGGATCTTCCCCCTCGGACTGGCAAGACTGGGAATATGGCAATCTGCACAGCCAATCCCGAGGAAGATCTCTTCGCCCTGCCTTGCCTCAGGTCCCTTCGGGGAAGGTTGAGGCGCCGCCAATAACATCGTGAAGCTGACCAGATCGAAGAGATCTTGTTGTGATAACTCCGGATCAGGCACGCTATCGGCATCGCTCAACGGCTCAGACGGTGGCGCCGCTTGCCCTTGGCGGATCATGTCGAGGTCCTGATGTACCTGGAGGGCTGAGGTTCGACTCGCAAGGTCAGAGGGCACCGGCAATTGAGCCAATAATTCTTCCGACAATGGATCGGTGGTGATCCCCATATGATTGAATAATGGCCCCCGAATAAACCCCTCGATACTGACGGTCTGGGCCTTGCGACCAAATCGGCCGACGAATCCTCGATCCCAATTGGGCCGACCACTGATCCCATTGCCCGAGCTATCCTCCGGGTCAGCGTTGGCCAGGATCACCTCTTCCGGGATCTCCGCGATCAACCCCATTCCGAACAGCGGGATCGGACTCCTCTGGGCGACCACATTCAGCGTCTCATCCG
>PXES01000387.1 GCA_003564655.1 Paracoccaceae bacterium | reverse complement strand
TTAGCTTATGAACACTATGTCCCAATCACTATCAGTAGTATAAACTCCCGGTGCCTGACCTTCTGGAATATCTACATAGTTGTACATAATCCTTGTTTCAGAAGCTCCACGATTCAAGCTGGCATCTGCCCACTCTATTGATCTTGACTGGTCCAGATAAGTCTTGCCTTCTGTCTGTCCTGGTTCTACATCTATGCTGAAATATGTTGATTCTAGAGTCTCAGTTTCATATGTAGCGTCTTTGCCAGTTACATTAATGCTGGAGTAATCCTGATTTCCTTTATTTGTGAATTTTACACTGTCTCCTTCATTATGGTTCGAGCCTACTGTTAAACTGTCCCAATTAATTGTGGTTGTATTTATATCAACATCATCTAGGGCATTTACTGTGAATGTCCTTGTGCTGTCATTTATAGCCCATTCACCAGAATTATCCTGAACTGAAACATTAACAGTCCATATTCCTTCCCCATCATAGAAGTACATTAATATGCTGCAGTTAAACATTACAGTATTCCCATCTTCGCTTACGTCTGTACAGGTATAATTATATCTTGTTGTTTCTCCACTTCTGAACACAGATGCATTTGCAGTGTTCTTGTTTATATCAGAAGCACCATTAGGATCTGTAACATTGAATATAACATTTATTTCTGTAGTTGTTCCTGCTGTCAAAGTCACTGGTGATATACTTGCAATATATGTTATTTGAGGGGGCATATTTTCTTGTGTGTATGAATACTCAAATGCATAGCTTGTATTAACATAGCTTCCGTCAACAGATCTAATAACTTCCCCTTCATCATCTTTCAGAGCAGCGTAAACCCTGTATTGTCCAGCACCTCTTGTTAAATTGGAAGTGTTTACTTTATCATTAAAGTAGTCATCCAGCTTTAATAAGTCATTTGCTAGAATCTCGACAAGCTCATTAACAACACCAACATCATCTTCCCATATTCCGGAATTATTGTACTGTATCTTCATCAATAAATAACCTGATGTATCTACTGTTCCATTGTTGTTTATCTTGCTTTCATCAGTTATATTGATTACCTCATTTTCAAGTTCATAGTTATCCTTCAATGTTCTTACCTGGATGGAGAGGTTCGCAAGCTCAATATCTCCGGAGTAATAATCGTATGTAAACTTCTTAATCCACCAATCTGCATTAGATGATTCGGAGATCAAATTAGTTCCATAACCGCTAACATAAACATTATTATTTGTATCAGCAACAACTGAATGAACATAATCATGACCTCCTGTTCCGTCAAAGGCTAAGTTCCAGTTCTCTGTATCTTCATTTCCATCGGAATCAAACTTTTTAATCCACAAATCTAAACCAGATGATTCATGAACTAGGTTAATTCCTGAACCAACAACAAATACATTATTGTTTGAGTCAGTAGTTATAGAATAAACATGGTCAGTACCTCCTGTTCCGTCAAAAGTTAAGTTCCAATTCTCTGTATCTTCATTTCCGTCTGTATCAAATTTCTTAATCCACCAATCAAAACCAGATGATTCATCAACCAGCCTAGTTCCAATACCAGCAACATATATATTATTATAATCATCAATAGCGACAGATCTAGCTTCATCAGTACCTCCATCCCCGTCAAAAGTTAAGTTCCAGTTCTCTGTATCTTCATTTCCATCAGAATCAAACTTCTTAATCCACCAATCTCTTCCAGATGTTTCCGAGACTAAATTAGTTCCATATCCAACAACATATACATTATTATAATCATCAATGGCTACAGATTGTGTTCTGTCATTACCTCCTGTTCCGTCAAAGGCTAAGTTCCAGTTCTCTGTGTCTTCATTTCCATCAGAATCAAACTTCTTAATCCACCAATCACCACCGGACGATTCCGAGACTAAATTAGTTCCATATCCAACAACATAGACATTACTCTCTGAGTCGATGGCAACTGAATAAGCTTCGTCTAATCCACCAGAACCGTCAAAAGTTAAGTTCCAGTTCTCTGTATCTTCATTTCCATCAGAATCAAACTTCTTAATCCACCAATCACCACCGGACGATTCTGAAATTAAGTTATTCCCCCGACCAACAACATAGACATTACTCTCTGAGTCGATGGCAACTGAATAAGCTTCGTCTAATGCTTCACTTGAGTCAAAGGTCAAGTTCCAGTTCTCTGTATCTTCATTTCCATCAGAATCAAACTTCTTAATCCACCAATCACGCCAAGATGAACCACTAACTAAATTAGACCCAGAACCAACAACATATAGATTATTGTTATTCTTATCAATTGCAGATGAACGAGCATAATCCCAACTTCCAGCCCCGTCAAAGGTCAAGTTCCAATTATCTATATCCTCTCGGTTTATCTGGCTTTCATCCAGATAATCGCATATGTCTTCATCATTGCAAAGCTGTGCGAACCAAGTAAATGGATAAAGCGCAGTCATTGTGGCGTTGAGCTGCTTTGGTGTTAATGTTAATTCTATATTTTCAGAATAGGCAATGCATCCGCTTCTCTCTGTATAGTTGCATTCATTAAAATCGCTTGAATCGGATATGAGCAATGCTCCCATTCCGTAGCCCTCTACATAAGAAACAAAAGTAACTTTTTGTCCGTAAAAATATCCTTCTTTT
>PXES01000411.1 GCA_003564655.1 Paracoccaceae bacterium | reverse complement strand
TTGCCGCCCCAGGCGATATCTCCGCGGATCACGCCCAGCCCCGCGACCGGCAGCGCGACATCCTTGTGCCGCCGGTAGCTTTCGACATTGGTGACGCTGACCTCATTGGGGCCATGCAACTCCACTGCGACAACGCCAACCGGGGTTTCCAGCCAGTGCCGGCCGGGCGTAATGCGGCCCAGATGCGCCAGCGTGACCGCAGTGCCGATAGAGGCATGACCGCACATGCCCAGATTGCCCACGGTGTTGAAATAGATAACCCCCGCCGCGCGGTCCGGGGCCGAGGGCGGCACCAGCAGCGCCGCGACCAGCGCCTGCGCGCCGCGCGGCTCGCACACGACCGAGGCGCGGAACTCCGCATGCTCGCGCGCCAGGGTCGCGGCCTGTTCCGCGACGCTGCCGCCGCCCAGATCCGGCCCGCCCGACAGGATCACCCGCGTCGGCTCGCCCCCGGTATGGCTGTCGATCACGCGCATTGCAGATCCGACTCCAGCAACCGCGTCCAATCGGCATACCAGCGGCGGAACAGGTCGAGCTGCGCCTCGGCATAACCTGCCTGCGCGGGGCTAAGCCGGTCGGTCGGGTTGATGTTGCGCGCATATTCAGCCTCGCCCTGCGCGTTCAGCATGTGCTTGTAGTAGAGCACCAGATCGACGCCCTCGTCGAAGGACGACAGAACCTGCAGGCCGGCATCAAGCTCCTGCGCGTGACGGCGTGCGCGCGCATCCCCCGCGGCTGCCCGGCGCGACAGCGCGACCAGATGCAGCACCTCGCGCGGCAGGACATTACCGATCCCGGTGATGACGCCGCGCGCGCCGTAATCGACGATCCCCTCATGGACCATGGTATCGACGCCGACCATCAGCGTGATCGCTGCATCGCCGCTGTTGATGAACTCGGCGGCGTGGCGCAGCCCCTCACGCCCGCCGAATTCCTTGAAGCCGACAAGATTGGGGTGCGCCTCTCGCAGGGCGAAGAACAACTCGGGGCCGGTGGAAAAGCCGTAATGCGGGCTGTTGTAGATCACTGCCGGGATATCCGGGGCAGCCGCCAGGATGGCCTTGAAATGCGCCCGCTGCGCCGCGATCGAACTGCCCCGCGACAAGACCCGCGGGATGACCATCAGCGCCCTTGCCCCCACCTCGGCGGCATGGGCGGCATGTGCGACCGCAGTGGCAGTGTTGACCGCCCCGGTGCCGACCATGACCGGCACGTCGCCCGCCACCAGCCGCGCCACCCCCGCCTGCCGGTCGGCATCGCTGAGCAGCGGCCAGTCGCCCATCGAGCCGCAATAGACCACCCCCGACATGCCCGCCGCCATCAGCGCCTGCCCCTTGCGCAACAGCGCGTCCGGGTCCGGGCTGTGATCGGGCCTGCAAGGGGTCATCAGCGCCGGCAGGCAGCCGTCGAGTATCGTCATATCCATTGCGCGCGCGCCTGTCTCGGCCAAACCTTGCGCAGCGTGGCATGGCCGCGAATCGGATACAACACGGATGCTGCCCGTGCGCTCGCGCTGCCGGGGCGCGGTGTGTCGGCCCGCATCTCTGCGTCGATGGGCGCACCGAAAGCGGACCGCATGAGCGGCGTCGCGCTGTCAGTCATCCGCAAGTGCGCGCTGATAGGCCGCGCGCGCCGCGCACCGCTCGACCCAGGCGCGCACGGCCGGATGATCGGGCGTGGCGTCGGGGAAGTAGAGGTAGGTGGAGCACAGCAGGATATCGGCGGCGCTGAAGCGATCATTCACCAGCCAGTCGCGCCCGTCCAGCGCGGGGATCAGTCGCGTGGCGATTGCGTCGCGGCCCCGGAACGTGGCCTGCGCCACCGGATGATCGGCCACGCCCAGCACTTCGGCGATATAGACGGGCTCGACCACGCCGCAGTACCAGAACAGCCATGTCAGATAGGCGCCGCGACCGGGGGTGCCCTGCACCGGGCCAAGATTGCAGTCTGGGAAAAGATCGGTCAGGTAGAGCATTATCGCCGCTGTCTCGGTGATCAGCGCGCCATCATGTTCCAGCGCGGGCACCTTGCCGTCGGGATGCGGGTTGCGCGGATCGCGCGCGCCCGATCCGTCCTGGCGCGGGATATCGCAGCGCACGGTCTCGAACGGCACATCAAGTTCGTGCAGCAGCCACATGATGCGGCCAGAGCGGGATTGCGGGGCGTGATAGAATGTCAGCATCGGGGGGTCCTTGTTGCTTGCCCGAGGCTTTTAACGCAGGCATCCTGACAGAACACGTCAGGAGCCTCCCATGCCGCGCAGTGATCGGCTGCTTCGCCTCCTCCAGCATCTGCGCACCGAGCCCGCGCCGGTGACCGCCGCGCGGCTGGCCGCGCTTTCGGGCGTGTCCGAGCGCGCGATCTATCGCGATGTCGCGGCGCTCAGGTCAGCCGGCGCCCTTATCGACGGGCAGGCGGGCTATGGCTACACGCTGACCGAAGACGCCGCGCTGCCGCCGCAAATGCTCTCGCGGCTGGAGATCGAGGCGGTGATCCTCGGACTGTCCTCGGTGCGGGCCGAGGGGGACGCCCAGCTGGCGCAGGCAGCGACTGAGGCGCTGGCCAAGATCACGGCGTCCCTGCCAGAACAGTCCCGCCATCATGCCCGCCATGCCGGGTTACGCGC
>PXES01000234.1 GCA_003564655.1 Paracoccaceae bacterium | reverse complement strand
GACGTCAAGAAAGCCTATGTTACGCTCGAAGAGGGAAATGCTATCGACGTGACCACCGGGCTTTGATACACGCCTGACCAATGGCGGCCCCCTGACGGGGCCGCTGTGCATTTCGCGCGGGTGTCGTGCCCGCATCACGATAACCGGACCTCGACAGGTTCAGAGCTGACGGAAGACAGGAAGCATGGCACTCAAGTCGTACAAACCGACGACGCCGGGCCAGCGCGGGCTGGTGCTGATCGACCGTTCGGAGCTTTGGAAAGGTCGCCCGGTCAAGGCCCTCACCCAGGGTCTGACCAAGTCGGGCGGGCGGAACAATACCGGACGGATCACGGCACGCCGCATTGGCGGTGGCGCAAAGCGTCTTTATCGCATCGTGGATTTCAAGCGGAACAAGCTTGACGTCCCGGCCGTCGTGGAACGGATCGAATATGACCCGAACCGCACCGCCTTCATCGCGCTGATAAAGTATGAAGATGGCGAGCAGGCGTATATCTTGGCCCCGCAGCGTCTGGCTGTGGGCGACAAGGTCGTGGCCTCGAAGAAAGCCGACATCAAGCCCGGCAACGCGATGCCGTTTTCGGGCATGCCCATCGGCACGATCGTGCACAATATCGAGATGAAGCCCGGCAAGGGCGGCCAGATCGCACGCGCGGCGGGCACCTATGCGCAGTTCATTGGCCGTGATGGTGGCTATGCGCAGATCCGGCTGTCCTCGGGCGAGTTGCGGATGGTCCGGCAGGAATGCTTTGCCACGGTGGGTGCGGTGTCGAACCCCGACAACAGCAATCAGAATTTCGGCAAGGCCGGGCGCACCCGCCACCAGGGCAAGCGCCCGTCGGTGCGCGGTGTCGCAATGAACCCCATCGACCACCCGCATGGTGGTGGTGAGGGTCGGACCTCGGGTGGCCGCACGCCGGTCACGCCCTGGGGCAAGGACACCAAGGGCCGCAAGACGCGCTCCAACAAGAAGACCGACAAGTACATCGTCCGGTCCCGCCACGCGAAGAAGAAGGGTCGCTAAACCATGGCACGTTCAGTCTGGAAAGGCCCTTTCGTCGATGCCTATGTCCTGAAGAAGGCAGAGAAGGCACGCGACTCGGGCCGCAATGAAGTCATCAAGATCTGGTCGCGCCGCTCGACCATCCTGCCGCAGTTCGTGGGCCTCACCTTCGGGGTCTACAATGGCAAGAAGCACATTCCGGGGAATGTGTCCGAGGACATGATCGGCCAGAAATTCGGTGAGTACTCGCCGACGCGCACCTATTACGGGCACGCGGCCGACAAGAAAGCGAAACGGAAATAAGCCATGGGTAAAGAGAAGAATCCGCGCCGCGTGGCCGAGAACGAAGCGATGGCCAAGTCGCGCATGCTGCGCACCAGCCCGCAGAAGCTGAACCTTGTCGCGGCGATGATCCGTGGCAAGAAGGTCGACAAGGCGCTGACCGATCTGACCTTCTCCAAGAAGCGGATCGCCGGTGACGTGCGCAAATGCCTGCAATCGGCCATCGCCAATGCCGAGAACAACCACGGGCTCGACGTTGACGAGCTTGTCGTGGCCGAGGCCTGGGTCGGCAAGAACCTCGTGATGAAGCGCGGGCGTCCGCGCGCGCGGGGCCGCTATGGCCGCATCATGAAGCCGTTTTCCGAACTCACCATCAAGGTTCGCCAGGTCGAGGAGCACGCATAATGGGTCAGAAGGTCAATCCGATCGGTATGCGCCTGCAGGTGAACCGCACCTGGGACAGCCGCTGGTTCGCCGACAGCAAGGACTATGGCAACCTGTTGCTCGAGGATCTCAAGATCCGCGAGTTCATCAACAAGGAATGCAAGCAGGCCGGCGTCAGCCGCGTCATCATCGAGCGTCCGCACAAGAAATGCCGCGTGACGATCCACACGGCGCGGCCGGGGGTCATCATCGGCAAGAAAGGCGCGGATATCGAGACGCTGCGCAAGAAACTCGCCAATCTGACCGACAGCGATCTGCACCTCAACATCGTCGAGGTGCGCAAGCCCGAGCTTGACGCGCAGCTTGTCGCCGAAAGCATCTGCCAGCAGCTCGAGCGGCGGGTCAGCTTCCGCCGCGCGATGAAGCGGTCGGTACAGAACGCGATGCGCATGGGCGCGCTGGGGATCCGGGTGAACCTGTCGGGCCGTCTGGGCGGGGCCGAGATCGCGCGGACTGAGTGGTATCGCGAGGGCCGCGTGCCGCTGCACACGCTGCGCGCCGATATCGACCACGCCCATTCCGAGGCGCAGACCGCTTACGGGATCATCGGCGTGAAGGTCTGGATCTTCAAGGGCGAGATCATGGAACATGATCCGCAGGCCCGCGACCGTCGGCATCAGGAACTTCAGGACAGCGGTGGCGCCGCGCGCCCGCGTCGCTGATCCGCGTGAAGGAGTAAAGCAATGCTGCAACCGAAACGGACGAAGTTCCGCAAACAGCACAAGGGTCGCATCCATGGCGAGGCGAAGGGCGGGTATGACCTGAACTTCGGCAGCTATGGCCTGAAGGCCGTCGAGCCCGAGCGCATCACCGCGCGCCAGATCGAGGCTGCGCGCCGTGCCATGACGCGCCACATGAAGCGTCAGGGCCGCGTCTGGATCCGCATCTTCCCGGATGTGCCCGTGACCTCGAAGCCCACCGAAGTGCGGATGGGCAAGGGCAAGGGCTCGGTCGATTTCTGGGCCGCCAAGGTCAAGCCCGGCCGGGTGATGTTCGAGATCGATGGCGTTGGCGATGCCGTCGCGCGCGAGGCGCTGCGGCTGGCCGCGATGAAGCTGCCGATCAAGACCCGCGTCGTGCAGCGCGAGGACTGGTAGTCCGCGCGCGAGAGATCAGGCGCTCCGGCGTGCCACGCCGGGGCGTTTTGTTTGCCATGAGCCTTGTCAGAACGGGCGATCCCGCCTATACGACGCGCTCATCCACCTCCGCCGGGAATCAGGGTGACCCTTTCAGGGGGCTCTCCGGCGATTGTTGACCGAAGGAAGAGGCCATGAAAGCCGACGAACTGCGATCCAAGACACCGGACCAGCTGCGTGACGATCTGGTGTCGCTGAAGAAAGAGGCGTTCAACCTGCGCTTCCAGAAGGCGACCAACCAGCTCGAGAATACCGCCCGGATCCGTCAGGTGCGCCGCGACACTGCGCGCGTCGCCACCATCCTGAACGAAAAAGCCCGCGACGCGGCGGCGCAATAAGGAGCACGCACATGCCCAAACGCATTCTGCAAGGCAAGGTGACGAGCGACAAGAACGACCAGACCGTCACTGTGCTGGTCGAGCGCCGCTTCACGCACCCGATGATGAAGAAGACGGTGCGCAGCACCAAGAAATACCGGGCGCATGACCCGGAAAACCAGTTCAAGGTCGGTGACACGGTTCGCATTGTCGAATGTGCTCCGGTCTCGAAATCCAAACGCTGGCAAGTGGTGACCGAAGCAACGGTATGACCCCCCTGCCAGTCTGACGAAACCCTGGGCGAATGCCCACAGGTCGGGAGACTGAAACATGATCCAGATGCAATCCAATCTGGATGTCGCTGACAACTCCGGCGCGCGCCGGGTGCAGTGCATCAAGGTCCTCGGTGGGTCCAAACGGCGCTATGCGTCCGTTGGCGACATCATCGTGGTCTCGGTCAAGGAAGCGATTCCGCGTGGCCGGGTGAAGAAGGGCGACGTGCGCAAGGCCGTCGTCGTGCGCACCGCCAAGGAAGTGCGCCGCGAGGATGGCACCGCCATCCGCTTCGATCGCAACGCCGCCGTCATTCTCAACAACAACAACGAGCCCGTTGGCACCCGGATTTTCGGGCCGGTGGTGCGCGAGTTGCGCGCGAAGAACTTCATGAAGATCATCTCGCTGGCGCCGGAGGTGCTGTGATGGCTGCGAAACTGAAAAAAGGCGATCAGGTGATCGTTCTGACCGGCAAGGACAAGGGCAAGAAAGGCGAGATCGAACGCGTCATGCCCCAGGACAACAAGGCCGTCGTGTCGGGCATCAACATCTCGGTCCGTCATACCAAGCAATCGGCGCAGACCCAGGGCGGGCGGATTCCGCGCCCCATGCCCATCGACCTGTCGAACCTCGCGCTGATCGACGGCAAGGGCAAGCCTACCCGCGTCGGCTTCCGTATCGAGGACGACAAGAAGGTGCGCTACGCCAAGACAACCGGGGAGGCGATCTGATGCTTGACCAGGCCAACTACACCCCGCGTCTGCGCACGGTCTATCGCGACCAGATCCGCGCGGCGATGAAGGAAGAATTCGGCTACAAGAACGCCATGATGATCCCCAAGCTCGACAAGATCGTGCTGAACATGGGCATCGGCGAGGCCGTGAAGGACAGCAAGAAGATCAAGTCGGCGCAGGCCGATCTGACCGCGATTGCCGGTCAGAAGGCGGTCATCACCAAGGCGCGCAACTCGATCGCGGGCTTTCGGGTGCGCGAGGAGATGCCGTTGGGCGTCAAGGTTACGCTGCGCGGCGACCGGATGTATGAATTCCTCGACCGGCTGGTCACCGTGGCGCTGCCGCGGGTCCGCGACTTCCGCGGCGTGAAGCCCACCTCGTTCGACGGGCGTGGCAACTACGCCATGGGGATCAAGGAACACATCGTCTTTCCCGAGATCAATTTCGACCAGATCGACGAGGTCTGGGGGATGGACGTCATCATCTGCACCACCGCGAAAACCGACGCGGAAGCCAAGGCGCTGTTGAAGCATTTCAACATGCCCTTCACCAGCTGACGCGAGAGGGAGATTAGTCATGGCCAAGAAAGCAATGGTCGAGCGCGAGAAGAAGCGTCAGCGGCTGGTGGCGAAATACGCTGCCAAGCGTGCGGCGCTGAAGGCGATTGCCGCCGACCCCGAACGCCCGATGGAAGAACGGTTCAAGGCGAACCTGAAGCTTGCGCAACTGCCGCGCAACTCGTCCGAGACTCGGCTGCACAATCGCTGCCAGCTCTCGGGGCGCCCCAAGGCATATTACCGTAAACTGAAACTGTCGCGGATCGCGCTGCGGGACCTGGCCTCGAAGGGCCAAATCCCCGGCATGGTCAAGTCGAGCTGGTAAGGAGATCGCAAGATGATGAACGATCCTCTCGGCGATATGCTGACCCGCATCCGCAACGCGCAGCTGCGCGGCAAGTCCACGGTCCGCTCGCCTGCCTCGAAACTCCGCGCCTGGGTGCTCGATGTGCTGCAGGATGAGGGCTATATCCGCGGCTATGAGCGGGTGACAAGCGCGTCCGGGCATGACGAGCTGGAAATCAGCCTGAAATATGCCGATGGCCAGCCGGTGATCCGCGAGCTGAAGCGTATCTCGACCCCGGGCCGCCGCGTCTATTCGGGCGTCAAGTCGATCCCGCAAGTCCGCAACGGGCTGGGCATTTCCGTGGTCTCGACGCCCAAGGGTGTCATGTCGGACGCAAACGCACGCGCGGCCAATGTCGGCGGCGAAGTGCTCTGCCGTGTGTTCTGAGGAGGGCTGAGATGTCTCGTATTGGCAAGAAGCCGGTCGAACTGCCCTCGGGCGTGTCGGCCGAGATCAAGGGCCAGACCGTCGAGGTCAAAGGCCCAAAGGGCACCCGTGCCTTCACCGCGGGGGACGATGTGGATATCCTGCTCGAAGGCAGCACCATCACGGTCAAGCCGCGCGGCAATTCCAAGCGCGCGCGCCAGCAATGGGGTATGACCCGCTCGATGGTGGCCAACCTCGCCCAGGGTGTGACCGACGGCTTCAAGAAAGAGCTGGAGCTGGTTGGCGTGGGCTACCGCGCCGCGATGCAGGGCAAGGATCTGAAGCTCTCGCTGGGCTACAGCCATGAAGTGATCTTCAAGGTGCCCGAGGGGATCACGGTCTCGACCCCGAAGCAGACCGAGATCGTTGTCGAGGGCATGGACCAGCAGGCTGTTGGCGAAACGGCTGCGAATATCCGCAAGTGGCGGTCGCCCGAGCCCTACAAGGGCAAGGGGATCCGCTACAAGGACGAGTATATCTTCCGCAAGGAAGGCAAGAAGAAGTAAGGGCGCATCAGATGGCGAACACGAAGCAAAAGCTGTTCCAGAAACGCCGCCTGCGCGTTCGGAACAAGATCAAGAAAATGGCCAATGGGCGCCCGCGCCTGTCGGTGCACCGCTCGAACAAGAACATCAGCGTGCAGCTGATCGACGATGCGAACGGTGTGACGCTGGCCTCGGCCTCGACGCTGGAAAAGGATTTCGGCGTCGTGGGGGTCAACAACAAGGACGCTGCCGCCAAGATCGGTACCGCGATTGCCGAGCGCGCCAAGGCCGCCGGCATCGAGGAGTGCTATTTCGACCGTGGCGGGTTCATCTTTCACGGCAAGGGGAAGGCTTTGGCCGACGCTGCCCGTGAAGGCGGCCTGAAGTTCTGAGGAGACGATCATGGCAAGAGAAGACAACCGCCGGGACCGCCGCGACCGCGACGACAACCCGGAATTCGCCGATCGTCTGGTCGCGATCAACCGCGTGTCCAAGACCGTCAAGGGCGGCAAGCGCTTCGGTTTCGCGGCGCTTGTGGTGGTCGGTGACCAGCGTGGCCGCGTGGGCTTCGGCAAGGGCAAGGCCAAGGAGGTCCCCGAGGCGATCCGCAAGGCGACCGAACAGGCCAAACGCCAGATGATCCGCGTGCCGCTGAAAGAGGGCCGCACGCTGCATCACGATATCGAAGGGCGTCACGGCGCGGGCAAGGTGGTTCTGCGGACCTCTGTTCCGGGGACCGGGATCATCGCCGGTGGTCCGATGCGCGCCGTGTTCGAGATGCTGGGCCTGCAGGATGTGGTCGCCAAGAGCCTTGGCAGCCAGAACCCCTACAACATGATCCGGGCAACCTTTGACGCGCTGCGCAACTCCGCCAGCCCCCGTCAGGTCGCCCAGCGTCGCGGCAAGAAGGTGGCAGAGATCCTGCGCAAGCCCGAAGCCGAGACTGTGGACGCGTAAGGAGTGGATGCAATGGCAAAGACCATCGTCGTCAAGCAGGTCGGCTCGCCGATCCGCCGCCCGGCCGTCCAGCGCGCGACGCTGAAGGGCCTGGGTCTGAACAAGATGCACCGCACCCGCGAGCTTGAGGATACCCCCTCGGTGCGCGGCATGGTGAATTCCATCCCGCATCTGGTGCAGATCATCGAGGAGCGCGGCTGACAGGCCGCGCCCTCGCGTCACGCCGCGTGGCCCTGATCCGTCGCTGGCAGGGCACTCCGGCAGATAAGGAGAAGCGACATGAAACTGAACGAACTGCGCGACAATCCCGGCGCATCCCGCACCAAGAAGCGCGTTGCACGCGGTCCGGGCTCGGGCAAGGGCAAGACCGCTGGGCGCGGGATCAAGGGGCAGAAGTCGCGCTCGGGCGTGGCCATCAACGCCTATGAGGGCGGCCAGATGCCGCTTTATCAGCGCCTGCCCAAGCGGGGCTTCAACAAGCCCAACCGCAAGAGCTTCGCGGTGGTCAATCTCGGCGCGATCGAGAAATTCGTCGCCGCCGGCAAGCTCGATGCGGGCCAGGCGATCACCGAGGAGACGCTGGTGGCTTCGGGCCTCGTCCGGCGCAAGCTTGATGGTGTTCGGGTTCTGGCCAAGGGTGACATCGCCAGCGCGGTGACGCTGCAGGTCAGCGGCGCCTCGCAATCGGCCATCGCGGCGGTCGAAAAGGCCGGCGGGCGTGTCGAGATCATTGCGCCTGTGACCAAAAACGCGACGGCGGCGACTGAATAAAGGTTGTGAGGGGCGGCCCGGCCCCTTACATCACGGATCATTGGGTTCACGCGCCGCCGACCGGGCCCCCGGTTCGGCGGCGTTGACTTCTAGACAAGAGAGACGCGCATGGCTTCCACTGCTGACCAAATCGCGGCCAATACGAGCTGGGGGGCGCTGGCGAAGGCCACGGATCTGCGGCGTCGCATCTTCTTCGCGCTCGGGCTGCTGATCGTCTATCGCGTCGGCACCTACATCCCCGTGCCCGGCATTGACGGCATCGCCCTGCGCGAGTTCATGGACGAGGCCGCCTCGGGTCTGGGCGGGATGCTCAACATGTTCACCGGCGGCGCGATCAGCCGGATGGGCATCTTCGCGCTGGGGATCATGCCCTACATCTCGGCCGCGATTATCGTGCAGCTTATCGGCGCGATGTACGAGCCGTGGAAGCAGCTCAAGAAAGAGGGCGAGATGGGGCGGCGCAAGCTGAACCAGTATACGCGCTACCTGACAGTGCTGCTGGCGACGGGGCAGTCCTACGGGCTTGCCGTCTCGCTTGAATCCGGCGATCTGGCGACCGACCCGGGCTGGTTTTTCCGTGCCGCCGTGGTGATTACGCTGGTCGGCGGCACCATGTTCCTGATGTGGCTGGGCGAGCAGATCACCGAGCGCGGCATCGGCAACGGCATCTCGCTGATCATCTTCGTGGGCATCATCGCCGAGATTCCGGCGGCGCTTGCGCAGTTCCTCAGCCAGGGGCGGTCGGGCGACCTGTCGCCTGCCGTGGTCATCGGGGTGATCATCATGGTCGTGCTGGTGATCGCCTTCGTTGTGTTCATGGAACGCGCGATCCGAAAGATCACCATCCAGTATCCGCGCCGCCAGGTGGGGATGAAGGGGTTCGATGGCGGTGCCTCGCACCTGCCGATCAAGGTCAACCCGGCCAACGTCATCCCGGCCATCTTCGCCTCGTCGCTGTTGCTGCTGCCGACGACCATCGCGACCTTCTCGGGGCAGGGGCAGAGCGAGTTTACTGCCACCATGCTGGCCTATTTCGGCCCCGGCCAGCCTGCCTATCTGGCCTTCTTCACGGCCATGATCGTGTTCTTCACCTTCTTCTACACGCAGAATGTCAGCTTCAAGACCGAGGATGTGGCCGAGAATCTGAAGAACCAGAACGGCTTCATCCCCGGCATCCGGCCCGGCAAGCGCACCGAGGAGTATCTCGACTATGTCGTCGTGCGGCTGGTCACGGTGGGGGCGACCTATCTGGCGGCCGTCTGTCTGTTGCCCGAAATCCTGCGCGGCCAGCTTGCCATTCCGTTCTATTTCGGCGGCACATCGGTGCTGATCGTGGTGTCGGTGACGATGGACACGATGAACCGCGTGCAGTCGGCGCTGGTGGCGCATCAGTATGAGGGCCTGCTCGAGAAATCGCAGTTGCGCGGCAAGGGCAGCAAGAACCGCAAGCGCGATGGCGGCAAACCCAAGGCACCGTCGCGGCGATGAATATCATCTTGATCGGCCCGCCCGGCGCGGGCAAGGGCACCCAGGCGCGGCGGCTCGTCGCCGAGCGCGGGATGGTTCAACTCTCGACCGGCGACATGCTGCGCGCGGCCAAGGAGTCGGGCACCGAGATGGGCCAGCGCGTGGCCGAGGTGATGGCGCAGGGCGCGCTTGTGACCGACGAGATCGTCATCGGCCTGATCGACGAGAAACTCGACTCTCTGGGCGATGCGGGCGCGATCTTCGACGGCTTTCCGCGCACATTGGCGCAGGCCGACGCGCTGGACGCGCTGTTGCGGGGACGCGGCAGCCGGATCGACCATGTGATCGAGATGCGCGTCGATGACGAGGCGCTGGTGACACGTGTTTCGGGGCGGTTTTCCTGCGCCAGTTGCGGCGAGGTCTATCACGACACAACCCGCCCCACCGCGCGCCCGGGCGTCTGCGATTCCTGCGGCAGTACCGAATTCACCCGCCGCGCCGATGACACTGCCGAGGCACTGCGCGCGCGGCTGATGGCCTATTACAAGCAGACCTCTCCGCTGTTGGGCTATTACCACGCCAAGGGGGCCTTGCAGGGCGTCGACGGGATGGCCGAAATGGATGCGGTCGCCGCCGAAATCGCTGCCCTTCTGGCGCGATGAGCAGCCTCGCGCGCAGGTGAGTCCCCCGCTCTTGACGCGCGCCGGAAAACGCCATACGCGACGGGCTTGACATGCGAATCGCGCCTCGGTTCCGGGGCGCGTGCGCATTTGAAAGGCACGCGGAGGGTTCGCCTCTCGTGTTGTGAAAAAAGGTTCTGGGATTACGGAACCGCAACGAAAGGAAACCCCAAGCGTGGCACGCATTGCTGGCGTCAATATTCCCACCGGAAAGCGCGTTCCCATCGCGCTGACCTATATCCACGGCATCGGCCCCAAGACCGCCCAGAACATCTGCGAGGCTGTGGGTATCGACCGCTCGCGCCGCGTCAATGAGTTGTCGGATGCCGAGATCCTCGCCATGCGCGAACATATCGACGCGACCTACACGGTCGAGGGCGATCTGCGCCGCGAGGTGCAGATGAACATCAAGGGTATGATGGATATCGGTTCTTATCGCGGCCTGCGGCATCGTCGCAACCTGCCCGTGCGCGGCCAGCGCACTCACACCAATGCGCGCACGCGCAAAGGTCCGGCGAAAGCAATCGCCGGCAAGAAGAAATAAGCGGAGGGTGTGAGAGATGGCTCGTGACAAGACGCGCGTGAAGCGCAAGGTCCGCAAGAATATCGCTGCTGGCGTCGCACATGTGAATTCCAGCTTCAACAACACCAAGATCCTGATCTCGGATGTGCGGGGCAATGCGATCTCGTGGTCGTCGGCCGGCACGATGGGCTTCAAGGGTTCGCGCAAGTCGACACCCTATGCCGCGCAGCTTGCCGCCGAGGATGCGGGCAAGAAGGCGCAGGATCACGGCGTCAAGACGCTCGAGGTCGAGGTGCAGGGCCCCGGCTCGGGCCGCGAGTCGGCGCTGCGCGCGCTGGCGGCCGTGGGCTTCAACATCACCTCGATCCGCGATGTGACGCCGATGGCCCATAACGGCTGCCGCCCGCCCAAGCGCCGCCGCGTCTGATCGGGTTCGATACTACCGGCGGGCCGCATGACACATGCGGCCCGACCTTGTCATTTTTGCCCTCGGGCGTTGCTGCGTTTCGGACATGGCGCGGCAACAGGAATGGAGGCGACACGCATGATCCACAAGAATTGGCAGGAACTCATCAAGCCGGCGCAGCTGAACGTCAAACCGGGCGGCGACCCGATGCGTCAGGCCGTGATCGTGGCCGAACCGCTCGAGCGCGGCTTTGGTCTGACGCTCGGCAACGCGCTGCGCCGGGTGCTGATGTCGTCGCTGCAGGGCACGGCGATCACCAGCGTGCAGATCGACAATGTGCTGCACGAGTTCTCTTCGGTGCCCGGGGTGCGCGAGGATGTCACCGACATCGTCCTGAACCTCAAGTCCGTGGCGCTGCGCATGGATGTCGAGGGGCCCAAGCGCATCTCGATTTCGGCGCAGGGGCCTGCGGTCGTGACCGCCGGTGACATCGAGACGAGTGCGGGCATCGAGGTTCTGAACAAGGATCAGGTCATCTGTCACCTGGATGATGGCGCTTCGGTCTACATGGAACTGACCGTCAATACCGGCAAGGGTTATGTCTCGGCCGACAAGAACCGCCCCGAAGACTCGCCGATCGGTCTGATCCCGATCGACGCGATCTTCTCGCCCGTGCGCCGCGCCAGCTACGAAGTGCAGCCCACCCGCGAGGGGCAGGTGCTGGACTACGACAAGCTGACCATGAAGGTCGAGACTGATGGCTCGGTCAGCGCCGAGGATGCCGTCGCCTATGCCGCGCGCATCCTGCAGGACCAGCTTCAGGTCTTCGTCAATTTCGACGAGCCAGAATCGGCAGGCTCCAAGGACGACGAGGACGGGCTGGAGTTCAACCCGCTGCTGCTGAAAAAGGTCGACGAGCTGGAGCTGTCGGTGCGTTCGGCCAACTGCCTGAAGAACGACAACATCGTCTATATCGGCGATCTGATCCAGAAGACCGAGGCCGAGATG